>JAICUZ010000017.1 GCA_025935595.1 Burkholderiales bacterium | reverse complement strand
CTTCGCCGAGTGGATCGTCGTCGCGTCGGTCGCAGCGGCCGTCCTTCGCCGGCCGTACGCCGGCGCCGCGGTCGCGTGCATCGCGTTGTCGGCGATCCTGCGGGCGGCGCACCAGCCGTACGACGACGCCGGCTTCTGGCGGGCGCTCGCGCCTCTCGCGCCTGCCGGAGGGATCCTGCTCGCGTCGCTGGCGCTTCTGCTGCCGCGGCGGTCGCCCGAGTCACGACCGGCGCCGGTCGGGTCGTAGCAGGCGGGCGGCGTGCGAGTCGCCTTTGTCTACCCGAATCCGCGCTCGGAGCTCGCACGCAGCGTCGCGGCCGGCCTCGTGCCGGACACGGCGCTGCTCGGTCAGAACCATCTGCGCGCGTTCGGCATCGACGCGTTCGTGCACGACTCGCGCGTGCGCCGCCGCACGCCGCGGAGCGCGCTCGTGCACCGGGTGACGTGGCACCTCCGTGAGCTCGTCGTGCCGCTCGAGCTCCGAGACGCGGACGTCGTCGTTTCCCCTCTGGCGAACCTCCTCCCGCTTGCCGCGCGCGTCCCCGGCTCGCCGCGGGTCCTCATCCTCTCCTACCATCTCGTCGCGGCGTGGAGTCGTGCGGGGCCGATGCGGCGGCGACTGCTGCGCGCTTCGCTCCGCTCGGCCGACGGGATCCTCGTCTCCTCCACCGCGGCGCGGGACCACCTCGTGTCGCAGATCGGTCTCCCGCCGGAGCACGTGCGCGTCGCACTGCTCGGTGTCGACGGCGAGTGGTGGAGGTCGACGCCCGCGCCGCGCGACGGCCACGTCCTGACGGTTGGACGCGACCTGGCCCGCGACTACGGAACGTTCGGGGAAGCGATGGCAGGTCTCGACCGGCGAGGGATCGTGGTTGCGAAGGAGGAGAACCTGCGCGGTGTGTCGCTCCCCGCAAACGTCGAGGTACGCCTGAACGTCGAGCCGGCCGAAGTGCGCGAGCTCTACGCCGGGGCTTCGTGCGTCGTCATCCCGGTGCGGCCCGCGGATGACACACGCGGCACGGAGAACTCGGGGACGATCGCCTTGCTCGAGGCGATGGCGTGCCGACGGCCGGTGGTCGTCTCGGAACGTGCCTATCTGCGCGACTACGTCGCGCCCGGGACGGCGCGCGTCGTGCCGCCGGCCGACCCGGTCGCGCTGCGGGACGCGATCTCAGCGGTGCTCGACGATCACGGCGCCGCGGCGGCGATGGCAGCTGCCGGCCGACGCGCGGTGGAGGAGCACCACTCGACACGGCGCCTGGCCGAGCGCTTGTCAGGTGCGGTCGAGGATCTTCCCTGGCACTGACCGTGGGAGCTCGCCACGTTCTCCAAGTTCGAGCTCGAGCAGCGCGATCCGCTGCGCCAGGATCACGTTCTGGTCGGAGAGCCGTGAGATCACCGTCGAGTAGTGCAGCAGCACGAGGATCACGAAGAGGAGCCCCACGGCGAAGAGCACCGCAGGCGGATAGCCGCGGACGCCGAGCCAGCCGGCGATCGTGTTCAGGCCGCCGCGCCACGCGGACAGCGCAACCAGCACGAAGCCGGTCAGCAGCCAGAGCAGTGCGTACCGCTCCCGCAGGCGGCGAGAGCGCATCAGCTCGAACACGACGAGCACGAGGACGATCGACGCGGCCGTGGCCGCGATCGAGACCTTGAGCGGCGTCTGGGTGGCGATCACGACTCTCGCGCCGGAACGACGTCGCGCCGAAACAGTCCGACGAAGAGTGCAGTCAACACTTTGACCATGTAATAGATCGACCGGAGCACCGTGATCGACGAGCGGCCGTGCTCCCGCTCGCGCATGAGCACCGGCACCTCGACGAGGCGCAGGCGATGCTTGATCGTCATCACCATCCCCTCGACCTCGGGGTAGTCGTGCGGGTAGTCGGCTGCGAACAGCTGGAGCGCGTGCCGGTTCAGCGCCTGGAACCCCGATGTCGTGTCGGTGACCCGCTGGCGTGCGATGACCGAGACGACCGTCGCGAGCACCCGGATCCCGACGCGTCGCGACGCCGACGACCGGTAGCCACTCCCGGCCCGGAAGCGTGAGCCGACGGCGATGTCGGCATCGCCGTTCGCCACGGGGGCGATCACCTTCGGGAGCTCGGACGGCACGTGCTGCCCGTCGCCGTCGCAGCGTACGGCGAGGTCATAGCCTCGCTCCCACGCGTAGCGGAATCCGGTCTGCACGGCACCGCCGATCCCGAGGTTGAAGGGCAGGCGAAGGACGCGCGCACCTGCCGCCTCGGCCTCCTCGGCGGTGCGGTCGACGGAGCCGTCGGAGATGACGATCACGTCGAGGCCCGGGTCGAAGGCACGGAGCTCGGCCACCACGCGTCCGATGTTTCGCTCCTCGTTGTAGGCCGGGACGATCGCGACGCGGCGCTCAGGCGACATGTGCTGCCTCGCGAAGCCCGATCAGGTTCAGGAGCCGGCGAGCGCGGTGCCGGTAGGTGTGCTCCTTGAGGACGCGCTCGCGTGCGCGGCGCCCGAGCTCCTCGGCGCGGCCGGGGTCGTCGAGAAGCTCCCGGTACGCTGCGACTGCCTCGTCGGTCGACGACACGACGAGCACCTCCGAGCCCGGCTCGAACCAGCGCTCGATCCCTTCGTAGGGGTTCGCGACGATCGCGGCGCCCGTCGAGGCGAGCTCGAACAGGCGGCACGACGACGACGCGTAGACGGACGCATGCGCGCGGCGCGTGATGCAGAGGTTGATCCGCGCAGCCGAGATCGCACGCGCGATGGTGCTCGTCGGCACCTCGCCCCAGAGGCGGGAGTTGCCGGTGTCGCCGCGGAAGTCCCGTCCGCCGAGGGCGAAGTCGACGTCGGGCATGAGCCGTGACGGCTCGCCGACGAGCGCCTGCATCCACTCCCGCCGAAACTTGTCGCCGTAGCCGTAGAAGAGCACGTCCATCTCCTTCGCGACGTCGTGCGGGGCGAAGAAATCCGGATCGGCACCCCAGTGGACCGTTTCCGCGCGCCGTGCGCCGAGCTGCAGCAGCCGCTCGAGGCCGCCTTCGGAGTTGGAGATGAGCAGGTCGTATTCCGACGGATCCGCGTCGTGATACCAGTTGAATCCGGTGTCCATCCCGCCGTACTCCGGCAGGCTCATCGGCACGTCGCCGTCGTAGAACACGATGGGAATGTCGAACTTCTCGCGGAGCCCGCTCGGGATGCCGCGGATGTGCGCCATCGGGACGGTGAAGACGACGACGGCGTCGGGACACTCGCTCTCGACGAGACGTTCGAGGTGCTTGCGCCAACGCGGCGTGACCCAGCGCCAGATCACCTCGCGGGTGAGCTTGTCGCCGAGCCCGTCCTCCGGATCGACCTCGGCACGGCGGAGATGGCTGTCGCCCTTCAGGCGCGCGAGGGTGTCCCGTGCGAACGCGAACGTCTCGCCCTCGCGGTACGCCGGGTTCTCGGCGACCCGCCACCACGGCGACTCGATCGGCCGGCCGCGGTATGGGGAGAGCACCAGATCGACGCCCTCCTCGTACAGCCCTTTCCAGAGCTGCCACCAGGCGGGAGTGCAGCCGTAGCGGAAGCCGAGATCGATCGACGAGACGAGCGCGACGATCTTCGGGGCGCGTGCCATCGAGTCAAGTGTCGCAAACCGGGATTACGGGGCCGTAAAGGACGCGGGCTGCGGGACGGCTCAGTACGCGCCACGGCGCCGTAGCACCGCGAGCGGGGTGCGCACGAGGATCGAGATGTCGAGCCAGATCGACCAGTTTTCGAGGTAGTAGAAGTCGAGGCGCACGAGATCGTCGAAGGTCAGGTCCGAGCGCCCGGCGACCTGCCACAGGCCGGTGACCCCCGGCAGGACGTTGTACCGCCGGCGATGCCAATCGTCGAGCAGCTTGGAGTCGCGGAGCGGCAGCGGCCGCGGCCCGACGAGCGACATCTGCCCGCGGAGCACGTTGATCAGGTTCGGCAGCTCGTCGAGGGAGAAACGCCGCAGCATCCCGCCGACCGCTGTCACGCGCGGGTCGTGGCGGATCTTGAAGAGCGCTCCGCTTGCTTCGTTGGCCGACTCGAGCGCCTGCTGCTGCCCCGCGGCACCGGCGACCATGGTCCGGAACTTGAGCATGCTGAACTCCCGCTCGGCGAGCCCGACCCGCGGGTCGGCGTAGAGGACGGGGCCTCGCGATCCGAGCTTGATCGCGAGCGCGATGACGATCCAGACCGGCATGCCGACGACCAGGATCAGCAACGCGACGGCCACGTCGAAGGTGCGCTTCACCGCCCACTCTGCGCCCGCGAAGATCGGCGGCCGAAGCTCGAACAGAGGAACGGCCTGGCCGGGAATGTACTCGCCGCGCTCGACCAGGAGCTGCGTCGTGCGCGGCGCAACTCGAACCTTGACCGCGCGCCGGTGCGCCGCTTCGACGATCTCGAGTAGCCGCTCTTCGTCCAGGCCGGAGTCGGCGACGATCAGCTCGTCGAGCGGCGTCCGCGCGAGCGCCGCCTCGACCTCGGGACCCGGATCGACCTCGTCGACGAACACGTAGTCGATGCCGCCCCGACTCGATCCGAGCGTCTGCCGAAGGTGCGCCCGCTGATCGCCCTGGCCGACGAGCACCGCGTGCCGGCGAACACCGGCGACACGCAGCATCCACTCGGTGAGCGCCTCGTAACACGCGCGGAGGAGCGCGATCAGCGCGGAGACGAAGAGCGCCGACGCGACGTAGAGGCCGAAGGTCGTGAAGTGCTGCCCGGTACCGACGGCGAACGCGAGCGCGAGCGCGGCGACGAGGAACACGCTCGGGACGACGCGGCCCGCTCCCTCGCGCACCTCACGGACGGCGTAGAGCCGGGCCTGCCAGAACACGAGTGCCTGCAGCAGGATGAGGAACGCGAGCCAGTTCGTCTCCTGATCCCACAGAAGACCCCACAGCACCGGGTGCGGGTCGACGACCGCCGCGCGCAACGCGAGCGCGAGAAACAGGCCGAGGATGAGGCCGCCGATGTCGATCGTCGCGAGTACGAGGATGCTCGCGACCCGCCGCGCGACGTATCTGAGCGGCGACCGTGCGAGCAGGTACGGCCGCGCGGCGCGGACGTCGTCGAGGGGCGTGGCGGCCTGCACTCGGCTAGCCGGCACGTCGCGAACCGGCCGCTCCACGCGCGGATCGTACCTCTCCGACGACGTCGCACACAGCCCGCGCCCAGTGGGCGAGCGAGTGACTCTCGACCACTCGGCGGCGCAACTCCTCACCGGCGGCGACGCGGTCGGCGTGCGCCGATCGCGCAAGCGCGTCGAGACGCTCGGCGAGCGCGCGTGGGTCGCGGGGTGGCGCGATCAGCTCGAGCGGCAGCCCTCCGAGCAGCGGGCCGAACGCCGCGTTCGTCGAGATCACCGGACGACGGCACGCTGCGGCCTCGAACACCGCCTTGTCGAGTGTCGCGCCGCGTCGCGGCTCGTTCGGGCTGACCACGGCGTCGCAGGAAGCGAGGAGGGCGGTGACCTGCTCGCGCGGAACGGCGTCGAGAAGCCGGACGCGCTCTCCGTCCGCGCGTTTCGCGAGCTCGCCGCGGTGTGCCACCTCGTCGGGGGTGAGCGAGGGGCCGCGAATCTCGACACGCACGTCGACGGAGACCAGCTCGAGCGCGTCGAGCAGCGTGCCCAGTCCCTTCCAGCGGGCGGTGCGTCCAAGCACGAGCAGGCGCAACGGGCCACCCCGCTCGGAAACCGAGGGCGCGTCGAACCGGCCGACATCGATCGCGTGGCCGATCGGACGCAACTTCGGCGTCGCGACCGGAAAGCTCGCCGAGTCGACGCTGAGCGCTGCGTCGACGACGCGCGTCGCGAGCCGGAGCGCACGGCTCGCGTTCCAGTGGGTGTACCAGAGAAGAAGCGGCGCTCGACGAGCCCGTGCGACCGGCGCGGCGAGCAACGCGAACTCGGGAACCATGTGGGCGAGAATCGCGTCGGCGTCCCGCGCCGCGGCCGCGACCGCCCGCTCGAACGCGAGCACCCGTCCGACGCGGGAAGCGGCGTCGAAGGTACGCGCGGTCGCGTTGGCCGGAAGCGGCTCCTCGACGCGCCGCGCCACGACCGCGAGCTCGCGGAGGTGTGGGGCGATCGCACCGATGAGATCGACCGTCTGCGCGAGCGCAGGATGACCTGCGTCAACGTCCTGCGTGACGAAGACCAGCTTCACCGGGCGCCGCCGAGGACACGCTGGACGAGATCCAGATAGGCGGCGGCGAAGTCGTCGGCCGTCTGGTGCCAGGGCTCGTACGTCGCCCTTGCCTCGACCCCGAGGCGAACACCGAGCTCCCTGTCTTCGAGCACACGCCGCAACGCCAGGACGAGCGCGTCCGTATCTGCGATCGGGATCAGGATGCCGTCACGCCCGTCGGTGACGATGTCGCAGATCCCACCGGCGTTCGTCGCGACCACCGTCCGTCCGCGTGCGAACGCCTCGAGGACGACCCGACCGAGCCCTTCCGGCCAGGACGGAAGAACGAGCGCGCGCGCCGCATCGATCTCGGCCGAGACGCGTTCGGGGGGCAGCACCGGGTGATGCTCGACCTGTCCGGGGAGATCGGCGACGAGACGATCGACCACGTGACGTCGCGACCCGTCGCCGACGACGACGAGTGTCGCCTGCGGCAGCGCGCCGGCCACGCGCCTCCACGCGGTCGACAGCCCGTCGACGTTCTTGTACTGCTCGAGCGCGCCGACGAACACCACGCGCTGGGCGTCGGGCACCGGCGTGATCGGAGGGTCGTGGAACGCCGAGAGGTCGCTGTACGTGGGGAAGCACGCCGTTGCGGGGACACCTCGAACCTCCTCGACCAACGACGAGGTGAAGCCGGAGAGACCACGGGTCGCGTCGGCGGCCCTGATCCCGTGCCGGCCGACGAGATCGCTGAGCGGCGACACGAATCGTCGGGCCGGAGAGCCGTAGCCGCGTGTGAAGGTCCGCGGGTCGCCGTGCACCTCGACGATGATCTTCGCCTTCGAGCGAACGAGCCTGCGAGCGACGAGCGCCGCCGTGCCGATATACGGGTCGGACGCGATCACCGCATCAGCCGGAAACGAGCGCAGCGAGCGCGCGATCTCGCCCGGAAGTCTCGAATAGAACGCGACCACGGCGTCGGGCAGCATCCGGAAACGCGGATCGCCCCCGCCGGAGCCTGCGTTGAGCACCCGGTAGTCGAGCACGGCGCCGACCGCATCCCATTTCTTCGCGAGCCACGGTGCGAGCGGTAGCCGGAGGCGGCCGCGGCCGACGAACAGGACGCGGGGCTTCACACGGAAGCCTCGAGCAGGATGCGCTCGAGCCGCTCGTAGATCGCGTCGCGGCCGATCGCCGCGACCGACGGACGCGCGTTCTCCGCGAGCCGCTCACGGAGCTGGTCGTCCATGAGAACGCGTCGCAACGCGTCGGCGAGCGCCTCGGGGTCGTTCGGCGGCACGAGCAGCCCGTTGTAGCCGTCGGTCACCACTTCCGGAACGCCACCGACGGCGGTGGAGACGACCGGCGTCCCGACGGCCAACGACTCGACCGCGGCATGCGGCAGGTTCTCCCAGGCACTCGACAGCACCACGGCACGTGCACCGGCGAGGTAGGCGAGCACGCGGTCGCGCGGCTGCGCGCCGACGAGCTCGACCGTGTCGGAGCTTCGCCGCGCGACCATCGGCCGCTCGGGACCGTCGCCGACGAGCACAAGCCGTGCGCCGTCGACCCGCTCGACCGCATCGAGCAGCACCGGCAGTGCTTTCTGCTCGGTGAACCGCCCGACGAAGACGAACGTCCCGGGTGGAAGATCCGCGGGCGCGACCTCGAGCGGCGGCGGCGCCGGGTTGACGAGCACGTCGATGCGAGCCGCGTCGAGACCCCACGTGCGCGCCATGTCGGCGAGATACCGGCTCGGAACGACTATGCGCTCCGCTGCTCCGAGCGCAAGCGAACGCAGGCGCTTGAGCCCCCGCACACGCGCGCCGTGCGCAACCTGGAAGGACTCGAGCGAGCCTGTGAACACGCCGTACCGGCGTGCTCGCTCGTACGCGGGGTCCGAGACGAGCTTCGCGACGAGCGGACGACGCGCGGCGGTCGCAGCGGCGGCAGCAGCGGCGTACGTCGCGGTCGCGTAGACCACGTCGGAGCGGCGCGCGAGCGCGGCCCCGCGAGAGGCAAGGGCCGAGTAGCGGACCGGGAACGGCCGCGAGCGGGACACGGAGTGAACCGTGACCGGCCGCTCGGTGATCTCGGCGTCGGCCATCGTGACCACCTCGACGTGATGCCCGAGGTCGCGGAGGAACCGCGCGAAGTCCGGCCCGTGCGTCGCGGGGCCGCCGACGTCGGGCGGCCAGATCCCGGTGAGGAGCGCCACACGCATCGGGCTATCGTAGGTCGGCGTGCGGGCCGTCCGGCAGATGGCACTGTGGCCACAGCTGCGCTCCGGGTCGGGCGTGCTGCTGCTCGCTGCACTCGCCCTCTCGCTGATCCGCGCGCGCGATCAGCCCGGCGCCGACGTTGCCATCGGCGGCACCACCGCGTCGATCGTGCCCGGGGACGTCGTGCTCCTGGCCCTCTTCGTGCTCGGCCTCGCTCTCATCCTCCGGAATGGCACACCACGCTTCGCCGCCACGGCGATCGGGCTCGCAGCGCTGTTCGCTGTCATCGTCCTCGGGACGGCGGTCGCGAACGGCGCGACGGCGGTCATCGGCGCGGTGAAGCTGCTCGAGCTCGCCGCGCTCGGCCTCGGAGCGATCGCGCTCGCGCGCCGGGAGCGTACGGTCGAGGCGATCGTCGACGTCCTGCTCCTGTTCACCGTCGCCGCCGACGTCGTCGGAATCGTCGAGTTCGTGCGCAGCGGCGGTGGCCGGCAATCGTCGTTTCTCGGGGAGCACGACTTCGCGGCGCTCGCGACACTGCCGCTCCTCTACGGGCTCGTGCTGCTTCATGAGCGCAGGCGATACGCCCGCGCCGCGACGGCGATCGTCGCGGGCAGCATCGGCTGCATCCTCGGCGCTGCACTCGCGTCGCTTCTCGGCCTCTACCTCGGTGCGGGCGCGCTCGTCGTGCTCGCGGTCGTCCGCCGCCGGGTCGACGCCGTCGCGCTCGCGACCACGGTCGCAACGCTCGCCGTGATCACGGGCGGCACGCTGCTGATCCGCTCGGGCGATCTCGGGTTCCTCCAGTCGTGGTTCGGCAGCCCGCCCTCCCGGCCGGGCCAGTACGCGGCGAGCTGGAGTCAGCGCCTCGTCTACGCGTACATCGGCGGCCGCGTCTTCCTCGCGCACCCAGCCCTCGGAACCGGGTGGTACCCCCTCCTTCCGGCGCACGAGTTCGCCGCGTACCTCCCGGACGCGCGGCGCCGGTTCAGCGACCAGCCGCCGAGCTACTTCCCATCCGCGCACGGCGTCTACATCCCGCAGCAGGCCTACGACCAGGTGCTGTACGAGACGGGCCTCGTCGGTGCCGCCGCGCTGCTCGCGTTCGTCGGCGCGCTCGTCGCCGGCTGCCGCCGAAGCCTCCGGCAGGCCCGCTCGCTCGCTGCACTCCCCGCCGCCTGGCTTGCGGCGGCGCTCGGTGCGCTCGCGGGCGAAGGACTCTTCGGCGGCACGCCGCTCGCCGCCGTCTTCTGGCTCGTCGCCGGGGTCGTCGTCGCCTGCGCGCTCGCGGAGCAGGCGTGAAGATCGTCCACGCGATCGCCCGCCTGAACGTCGGCGGCGCCGCGCTCTCGTTGCTCGAACTGGCGGCCGAGCAACAGCGCCGCGGGCACGACGTCCTCGTCGTCTACGGACGCATCCCGCCCGGAGAGAAGTCGATGGAGCACCTGGCCGGAGAGCTCGCCGTGCCGCGGCTTCATCTCCCCGCACTCCGGCGCGAGCTGTCGCCGCGTGCCGACGCCGCAGCGATTCGGAGCCTCCGCTCGCTTCTCCGGGAGCGACGTCCGGACATCCTCCACACGCATACGTCGAAGGCGGGGGCGACGGGACGCATCGCGGCCCTCCTCGCCGGCGCCGCACGGCCACGGGCGATCGTCCACCAGTTCCACGGACACGTCCTGGCCGAGTACTTCCCGCCGGCGCGCGAGCGTCTGTTCCGCGTGGTCGAGCGTGTCCTCGCACGCCGCACGGGTGCGATCGTCGCGGTGAGCGCAGAGGTGAGGGACGACCTCGTCCGCTTCAGGATCGCGCCGCGCGACAGGATCCACGTCGTCACGTACGGCTTCGACCTCGATCGGCGTGTCGGCTCGCCGCCGCACGGCCGGGGCGATCTCGGGATCAAAGGCGACGGGTTCGTCGTGGGCTGGGCCGGGCGCCTCACGGCGATCAAGCGGCCGCTCGACCTCGTGCGCGTCGCGGCGAAGCTGGACGGCGCAACGTTGCTGCTCGCCGGCGACGGCGAGCTGCGACCGGAGGTCGAGGCGCTCGCGCGAGAGCTCGGCGTGGCGGAGCGCGTGCGCCTCCTCGGATACGTCGACGACGTCGCGTCGGTCTACGCCGCCTCCGATGTGTTCTTGCTCTCGTCGGCGAACGAGGGAACACCCGTCGTCGCGATCGAGGCGCTCGCCGCCGGCGTGCCGGTGGTCGCGACCGACGCCGGCGGAACCGCGACGGTGGTCGACGACGGCGAGACTGGCCTCCTCGCCCCGGTCGGCGACGTGACCGCACTCGCCGCGCACGTGCGTGGGCTTCAAGACGACGACGACCGGCGCCGTGCATTCGGCGAGCGCGGGGCGAAGCGCATGCGCGAGCGGTTCTCGACCACGCGCATGACCGACGAGATCGAGCGTATCTATGCGGGGCTCGTCGCTCGGTGAAGGTGCTTCATCTGACCAAAGTGCGTGGGATCGGAGGCGCCGAGCAGCACCTCCTCCAGCTCCTGCCGGCGCTGCGCAGGAGCGGCGTCGACGCACGATTCCTCTCGCTCGACGCCGCCGGCGACGCCGAGCGCTTCCACGCAGCGCTCGACGAGGCGGACATTCCGTGGTCTCGGGTTCCCTGCGGCCCCCACGTATCGCCAAGGCTGGCCGTTGCGGTCGCACGGGCCGTCGCGCGCGAGCGGCCCGACCTCGTGCATACGCACATGGTGCACGCGGACGTCTACGGCTCGATCGCCGCAGCGGTCAGGCGCGTGCCGTTCGTCTCGACGCGACACAACGACGACCGCTACCTGCTCGGGCCGTTTCGGCACGTCGACCGCCTCTTCATGCGCAATGCGCGCGCGATCGTCGCGATCTCCGATGCCGTCCGAGACTTCCACGTCTGCGCCGGGCTTCCGGCGGAGAAGCTCGTGACGATCCACTACGGCCTGGACGAGCCGCCGTCGCGGCCGTCGGAGCTGACGCCGGAGGAGGCGGGTGTTCCCGCGGACGCACTGCTCGTGCTCGCGATCGGCCGGTACATCGCGCAGAAGGACCACGCGACGCTCGTCACCGCGTTCGCCGAGGTGCTCCGTCAGGTGCCGGACGCGCGGCTCGCAATCCTCGGCTGGGGGCCGCTCGAGGGCGAGACGCGGGCGCGCGCGGCGGCGCTCGGCGTCGGCGGCGCCGTGCTCCTCCCGGGGCGCGTCGAGCCGGCGGCGTGGCTCGCGCGAGCGGACGTGTTCGCTCACACCTCGCGCTGGGAGGGATTCGGCATCGTGCTCCTCGAAGCGATGCTCGCCGAGCTCCCAGTCGTGGCGACGCGCGCGAGCGCGATTCCCGAGATCGTCGTCGATCACGAGACCGGGTTCCTAGCGAATCCCGGCGACGTTGCAGCGCTCGCGAACGCGATCGCCGATCTGCTCCTGAACCCGGAGAAGCGTGCCGCGTACGGTGACGCCGGTCGGCAGCGGGCGCTCGAGGAGTTCTCGGTGGCGCGCATGACCGAACGCACGCTGGACGTCTACCGGGGCGTCCTTCGGTGAAGGAGGTGCGTCTCCGCGAGCTCGCGCTCGGCACGCCGGCGTCCGATCGTGTCGCGCTCCTTTCGATCTGGTTCAAGGGCCACAACAACCCGCGCTATGCCGAGCTTCTGCCGCGACTCGCGCGCCTCGACGCGTGCCTCCTGCGCCTCCCCGACCGGCGCATCCCTCGGGGCCTCGGCTTTCGCGCGTTCACAGCGACGAAGCCGGCGCTGCTGCGGGCGGTGTTCACCGCCGCCGCGCGGCGCTACACGAACCTGCTCGCACTCGACTTCGACCAGCTCGCGCACTGGCCCAACGCGACCGTGATGGAGGCTGACGACCCGTTCTTCACGCCTCGCGAGGTCGCGCTGCTGAACCGCGCGGCGGTGCGCGCGTACGTCGTTACCGCCGAGAGCGCCGCTCGCCGCTACGAGACACTCGGCGTGGAGAAACCATGGGTCGTGATCCCCCAGGGAGTCGACGTTGCGGCGGCGACCCCCGCGCTGCGGGCGGAGGCCGCGGCGGCGAAGCAGCCCGGCGAGGTCGTTCTGGGCTGGACCGCGGCGCACCTCCTGACAGACGGTGACCGCGGTGCCGACAATCCGCTCTACAACGTCGACCACCTGCTCGATCTGTGGGAGGACATTCACGCACGCGTTCCCGACGCCCGGCTGTGGCTCGTGGGAGGACCGAGCGAGCGGCTTCGGGCCCGGCTCGCCGGCCGGGACGACGTGGTGCTCCACGGCCGGCTCCCGCGGGAACGGGCGCTCGCAGTCGCATCGGCCTTCGATGTCGCGCCGTATGCGCGCGTCGCCGACCAGGGCGTTCGTGCGGCGAAGGTCTCGGAGCTGATGGGGCTCGGCGTGCCGGTCGTCTCGTACGACTACGACGTGACCGCGAACGTGCGCGACGCCGGCGCGGGAATCCTCGTCGGCGACGCACGCGAGTTCGTGGATGCAGCAGCTCGGTTGCTCGCGTCGCCGGACGAGCGCGCGCGTTACTCGTCCGCCGCCGCCGCTGCCGGACGCAAGCTCGACTGGGACGTCCTTGCGGCACGGTTCGACCGTGACGTGCTCAGTACGTATCTGCCACCGACGGTTGCGCCACACGGCCGCGGACCAGCTCGGCCCTGAAGCGTTCGCGCTCCGACGGCGCGAGGCCGAACGACCACACGAGCCCGATGCAGACGACGACCCACAGCACGCCGAGCGGAGCGAGCGCCGCGAGCGATCCCGGCGACCACCACCGTGCCAGTGCGACGAGCACGAGGCCGGCGCCGATCGCGCCCGGCAC
The DNA here is from genome assembly GCA_025935595.1 of Burkholderiales bacterium. GTDB lineage: Bacteria > Actinomycetota > Thermoleophilia > Gaiellales > Gaiellaceae > PALSA-600. The sequence continues at coordinate 6,815 of JAICUZ010000017.1, read as the reverse complement.
GGCAGGCCGCACGAGCGCGCGGGCGAGCGCGCCGGCTCCCACGCCCGCGGCCGGCGCGGCATAGCGCGGAACGATCCAGACGAGCATCAGCGCGTCCGTGACGAGCGTCGAGACGGCGACGCCCTTGATCCCCCACACCCACGCGAGCAGGAACGAGAACCCCAGGTTCACCCCCGTCGTGACGATCGAAACCATGGCCACCTCGCGCTGCCTGGCGCGCGCGATCAGGAACTGGGTCAGGACGTAGATCGGCTGGTGCACGAGCAGGACGCCGGCGAGGATCGCCGTCACCGCATAGCTGCCTCGGTACCCGGCGCCGATCCAGGCGTGGATCAGGAGGTCGGGGATGAGGAGGAGCGGGAGCGCAAGCAGCAACATGAGCGCGCTGCCTGCGCGCAAGCCCGAGAGGAGCAGCCGCCGCTGCTGCTCACGTGCGTCGGCGCCTTCGAGCTCCGCGAATGCGGGGAACATGAGCGACGTCGCGGCCGTGCCGAGCCCGAAGGCGAGTGCGAACAGCTTCGACGCCACGCCGTACACCGCGGCAGGGCGCACGCCGAGGACGATTCCGACGACGATTACGTCAGTCGAGAAGACGATCTTCTGTGCGACGTGCACGAGGAAGTTCGACGACCCAAAGGCCGTGAGCTCGCGGATGCGAGGGCGGGTGACGAGCTGCCGGCGCACCCGTAGGCCGGGAAGCTCGCGTCGCAGCCAGGCGAGGGGGAGCGCGAGCCGCACGAGAGACGTCGCGAGGGTCAGCGCCGCGAGCAGGACGAGGCCTCCGGTGTGCGGCAGAAGCGCCGCGACAAGCACCGCGTAGAGCACGGTGCCGACGAAGTTGCCGAGGTTCTGCAAGTCCCACCGTTGCTGGGCGACCAGCAGGTTGTTGAAGAGGCCGAGCGGGAACCGAAGCGCGAGCGAGAGGACGACAAGCACGGTTGCGACGCGGGTGTCCCACGTCAGGTGGTGTGGAACGTGCGTGAGCGGTGGCAGTACCCACGCGAGCGCGATGCCGAGCGGCAGACTCAGAAGCCCGATCACGCCGTACAGCGCAAGTCCGCTCGAGGCGATCTCGTTCAGATCACGGTCGACGCCGCGCCCGCGCGCCTCGGCGGCGAAGCGGACGATCGCAGGCCCGAGCCCGAAGTCGAGCACGGAGAGGTAGATGGTCGCGGCGCCGATGAAGCTCCACGCGCCGTACCCGTCCTTGCCGAGCGCATGGACGACGATGGGCGTGACGACGAGCCCGGAGACGATCGCTGCCGCGTAGACCCCGTAGACGCCCAGCGCGTTGCGGCGCAGAAGGCGCACGTCAGGGGATCGCGACCACGTGGAGGTTCGGGATCAGCGATCCCGGAACGGGTTGCCGTAACAGCCCGACGCGCCGATCGAGTGCGGTCCCGAGCCCGTTGAGCGCCCAGACCGGCGGGCGCGCCAACACACTGCGACGAAGCGCGATCTCGACGTACGTCGCGAGCAGCATCGCGAGCGCCGACCCGGTGCCGGCGGCCGGCTCGACGGCGAGGTCCGTCCAGTCGGCGCCGGTCGTGAACAGCCTGCGCAGGCCCTCGTGGGTCCAGCGCCAGTAGTCGGCCGGCGAGGGGTGGTACACCTGGACGCCGTGCGTCGATGCGAGGACGCGGCCGCCCGGACGCGTCACGCGCCGCAGCTCGCGAACAGCGGCCGCCGGGTCGTCGCAATGCTCGAGGACCTGTGTACAGAGGACGACGTCGAAGCTCGCGTCCTCGACGGGCAGCGCCTCGACCGGCCCGAGGAGCTCCGCCAAGGGGTTCTCGACGACGTCGACGCCGACGTACTCGGAGGCGATGTCGGCGAAGAACGGGTAGTAGGGCTTGACGCCGCAGCCAACGTCGAGCACGCGCACCGGCGCCCCGCCGCGCAGGTCACGCGCCTGCGCCTGGAGCCACCGCGAAAGGGCATGGCGGACGACCCAGGTCGAGGAGGTCTTCGGCGGATCGCGCCGCTCGGCGCCGGGCCACTCGCCCATGGGCTGCAACGGTAGCTCGGCCTACGGGCGGAGGCGCTGGAACGCCTTGAACGCCGGTTTCTTCGCGCCGCGCGCGGTGACGAGCCCCGATTGCCACCCGTTCGGATTCGGGTCGTCGCGAAGCAGGAACCAGAGCATCATGTCGATCCGCGGGTTCCGCTTCGCGATCCCGAAGGCCTCCGTCAGGTACGCGGCCTGCTTCGCGTAGGAGACGCCGAAGATCGAGTCCGGCGGGTTCGTCTGGTAGCCGTACTCGGTGATCCAGATCCGCTTGTTGCCATAGAGCTGCGTCACTGTCCTGATCAGGTCGCTGATGTTGCCGAGCGTGACGGCGGTCGCGGGTGCGCCCTTGGCGGTGACCGGCCGCGTCGTCGGCTGGTCGCTCGGCCCTGCGTAGTAGGGGTGGTGCGCCCAGGCGTCGAAGTTCTTCAGCTTCGCCTTCTTCACCGCCCGCAGGAACGCGAGCGGGGAGATCGACGGGCGGCTCGAGTTCGGGTTGTTGTTGCCGCGCGGAGCGGTGCCTCCACAGGCGACGCGCTCGTTCGCGGTCATCGAAGCATGTACGCCGTTGAAGATCGCGGTGCAGATCCTGGCGTACGCGGCCGCACTCACGATCACCCACTTCTTTCCGGAGCGCTTGTACTGCGGCGTGAGGAAGACCGGATTGTTCGGCTCGTTCCACGCGAGCCATTCCTTCACCGCCGGGATGATCTGGCCGCCTGCGTCCTTGTATCCGCCGCCGTAGCGTGTCGCGGCGGCGAGCGCGAAGTTGCGGAGGTCGGCCCCCCGCGTCGGAGCGACGGTCGCTGCGCGGCCGCCGTTCGCCCAGGTCGGCGTGCCGTAGATGGAGAAGAGCACATGGATGCCGTTCTGCGCCGCGTACTCGACCGTCCGGTCGTAGAGCGCCCAGTCGTAGGCGGGATCGGCTGGGTTCGTCGCACGGGCCGGCCGGCGTGTCGCGACCCCGTACTTGCCACCCCAGTAGAGGTTCAGACGGATCTCCTGGACGTGCAGTTGCTTGAGGAGGGGGAACGTCACGTCGACAGGCCCGTACAGGGTCTGAGCCTCGTCGTAGATCCCGATGCGCAGGAACCGCGAGGCGTGCGCGGGCCGCGCCGACACGGCGAAGAGAGCCGTCACGAGCACGGCAACGACGACCCCGGCACGACGCACGTTCAGGCTCGGACCGGCTCCCGACCGAGCGCGACGAGCCACCGACGAAGGCCTTCCTCGAGGTCGATCTCGGGCTGCCAGGCGAGCACCTGGCGCGCGCGGGTGATGTCCGGCCGACGGATCTGCGGATCGTCGGTGGGCAGCGCCTCGAAGACGACGTCGCTCGACGACCCGGTCACCGCGATGACGGTCTGCGCGAGCTCGAGCATCGTCACTTCGTGGTCCGGGTTCCCGAGGTTGACCGGCAGATGCTCACCGCTCATGGCGAGCATGACGAGCCCGCGGATCAGGTCGTCGACGTAGCACAGCGAGCGCGTCTGCGATCCGTCGCCGTACACGGTCAGCGGCTTTCCCTCCAGCGCCTGGTGGATGAAGTTCACCGACGCGCGTCCGTCGTTGCGGCGCATGCGCGGGCCGTACGTATTGAAGATGCGTGCGATCGCGGTGTCGACGCCCTGCTGATCGTGGTACGTCATCGTCAGCGCCTCGGCGTACCGCTTCGCCTCGTCGTACACCCCACGCGGCCCGATCGGGTTCACGTTGCCCCAGTACGTCTCCGGCTGCGGGTGCACCTGCGGGTCTCCATACACCTCGCTCGTCGACGAGATGAGAAACCGCGCGCGCTTCCACTTTGCGAGACCGAGAGCGTGGTGCGTCCCGTACGAGCCGACCTTCAGCGACGCGAGCGGCATGCGCATGTAGTCCACGGGGCTTGCGAGCGCGGCCAGGTGGAACACGAAGTCCACCGGCCCGTCGACCGAGATCGGCTCCGTCACGTCATGGTTCACGAACATGAACGCGTCGTCGCGGATATGCGCGATGTTCTCGAGCGACCCCGTCTCGAGGTTGTCGACGCAGACGACTCGATGCCCCTCGCCGAGGAGGCGGTCGCACAAGTGCGACCCGAGGAACCCGGCACCCCCGGTGACGACCGACGTGGGCATCGCATGATCGTACTCGGCGCCCCTGCCGGAGCTCCGTTTCCTTACGAACCTTTTTCAGCGACGTTCTTCCTTACGAACCTTTTTCAGCGACGTTCGCGACGCCGTCTTGGGTGTTTCTTCGGTCCGACTGCCGTCCCGACCCGATAATCGGCGCTGGACCGCGGCCGGGACACCGTTCGGAGCAGAACGGGTTCGAGCACAACCGCCGCGCTCGTCCGGGATCGACGCTACTCTCGCCGCTTCGCATTCGGCCGCTGGGTCGTGGTCGATCGAGAGGGGGTACCGAACGTGGTCATCAGGTCACTGATGCTCGTAGTCGCGGTTTCGCTCGCATGCACCGTCGTATCGTTTGCCGCAGCACGCGACACGGCGGAGAGCGCACACGCCACGGTCGCGCGCGGTGCGATCCTCGTCGACGGCAAGCCGTTCTTCCCCGTGATGCTGATCGACCAGTGCGACGCGGGCGCCGTTCGGCGCGCTGCGTCTCTCGGTGTCAACGTGATCCTCAACGGGACGTGTCAGGCCCCGACCGGAGAGCAGTTGCGTGCACTCACCGGCTCGCAGCTCGGGGTCCTGCCGATCGCCGGACGTTCCGCCGCGGGGGCGCGACTCCTCGGCTGGACGTATCCCGACGAACCGGAGAACAACGGTTGGAGCGCATCCAGCCTCGCCGCGCGCTTCCGCTATCCGCGCGGCAACACGGACGGGCTCCTGAGCTTCGTCACGATGACGAGTCGCTTCTTCACCGGGCCCGATCCTCGTGCGGCCACGGCGACCGCGGCATCGTTCGCCCGTGTCGCGGACATCGCCGGATTCGACCTGTATCCGCTCAATCACTGCAGTAACAGCGTGCGCGGCGTGTACGACGCACAGCGGCGGTTCTCGCGCCTCGCCGCCGGGACGCCCACGTTCCAGTGGATCGAGACAGGCCCGATCGATGCCTCGTACTGCGGCGGGTTCGAGATGACTCCGGCGCAGGTGACGGCCGAGGCATGGCTTGCCGTGGCAGGCGGCGCCCGCGGGATCGGCTTCTTCACGCACACGACGACGCCGGCCGTCTCGGACTTCGCGGTCTCGCCCTCCGTGCAGGCCGCGATCCGCCGCTTCGCCGGCATCGCGGCCGCGATCCGGCCCGGGCTTACGGGGACGACCGCCGCCGCGACCGCCGACCCCTCTGCCGTAATTGCGCTCGGGCGGGTCGCGAACGGCCGCACGTACGTCGTCGCGGTGAACACGCTGACGAGCGTCGTGCCGGCGCAGTTCGTCGTCCCGCGGGTCGGCGGCCACGCCCTGCGCGTCGTCGGGGAGAACCGAACCGTCGCCGTCCACGATGGACGCTTTGCGGACATCTTCCCGCCGCTCGGCGTGCACGTCTACACGTCGAGCTGAACGCGTGCGAGAGTTGCGGGATGCGTGCCCGCAGCCCGCGCGCGAAGTCCGCCGCAGTCGCGTTCGTCGTCGCTGTGCTCTATGTCCTCTGGGCGGCGTGGTACGTCGGGCACCACTCCGTCACATCGCTCGCGTATGTCGGCTCGCTGTTCCAGGCTCGGCCGGGCGGCAGTGCCGCGATCGCCGCTCTCGACCGCGACCGGCGAAGCGTGATCGGCTACGACGGGCAGTTCTACCTCTACACAGCGCTCGACCCGTTGCGCGCCCACCACTATCTGGACGCACCGGCGTACCGGCTCAGCCGGCCGCTCTATCCGCTCGGCGCCAGGGCGCTCGGCGCGGGCAGTCGACGCGCGATCCCGTGGGCGTTGCTCGCACTCTCCGTCGCGGGCGTCGTCGCAGGCACCTTCGCGCTCGCGCTGATCCTCGTAGGGCGGGGAGTGTCGCCCTGGTACGGCGCACTCTACGGGCTCTATCCCGGTCTCTTCCTGGCGGTGACGCACGATCTGGCAGAAGCGCTCGCCTACGGGCTGCTCGCGCTCGGGCTGGTGGCGTTCGGGCGCGACGGGAGGCGTGTGCTTGCCGCAGCAGCGCTCTTCGGCGTTGCGGGGGTCACACGCGAGACGACGCTGCTCTTCCCGATCGCCTTCGCGGTGTGGCTCGCGCTCCGCGCGCGACGCGTTCGCGACGGAGCGGTGCTGCTCGCGGTCGCGCTCGCACCATACGTCGCGATCAAGATCGCGCTTCGCGTCTGGCTCGACTCGTGGGGGGCGGCGCGCGCGACCAGGATCGAGGCGATTCCGTTTCGCGGCCTCGTCGACCAGTGGCCATGGGGCGATCCACACGTGCAGCAGGGCCTCGCGATGGTGGCTCCCGCTCTCGCCGCGGTCGTTCTCGTCTGGGCGGTGACGCGCGAGCTGACGCCGGCGTTCTGCGCACTGGTGCTGAACGTGCTCGTGCTCGTCGTGCTGCTCCCCGAGCCGTCGTACGTCGGCTACCTCGCGTCCGGGCGGATCGCGATCGGCGTCGTCGTAGCGTTCCTGCTCTGCCTCCCAGCGGTGCTCGAGCGTGGACGCGTGGCGCAGGCCTGGGTGCTCTTCACCCTCTGGCTCCTTCCCTGGTACTCGGTGCTGCCCGCGGCGCTGCGGCGTTAGCGGAGATCCTTGTTCGACTCCATGTCGAACCACATCGCGAACAGCGTGAACTGGCTGCCCGAGATGAGCAGGAGCGCGACGAGGACGATCGTGGCGGCCGGGATGTCGTGGCCGCCGATGCGTTGCACCGTCTCCACCACGCCGAGG
>JAICUZ010000314.1 GCA_025935595.1 Burkholderiales bacterium | reverse complement strand
GGGATGACGCGGTTCCTCGACTATCTGGCGGAGCTGCAGCCGGCGATGTTCGTCGAGGTCCACCCCGAGCTCGCCCGGGAGCGCGGGCTCGAGCACGGCGGGTGGGCGACGATCGTCACCCCGCGCGCCGCGATCGAGGCACGAGTGCTCGTCACCGATCGGATGCGGCCGCTCCGCGTCGACGGCCGGACCGTCCACCAGGTCGGCCTGCCGTACCACTGGGGCACACGCGGGTTGACGACGGGCGACGCCGCGAACGACCTCGCGCACATGGCGCTCGACCCGAACGTGCACATCCAGGAGGTCAAGGCGCTGACGTGCGACATCCGTCCCGGCAGGCGGCCGCGCGGCGCTGCGCTCCCGACGTTCGTCCGCGAGCTGCGTCAACGGGCAGGAGCGCGATGAGCACCACAACGTACGGCTCGGACGCGAAACCGCGCGTCGGCTTCTTCACCGACACGACGGTCTGCATCGGCTGCAAGGCGTGCGAGGTCGCGTGCAAGGAGTGGAACCTGATCCCGGCCGACGGGCTCGAGTGGACCGGCGAGAGCTACGACAACACCTCGCAGCTCGACGCGAACACATGGCGGCACGTCGCCTTCGTCGAGCAGCGTAAACCGCTGAAGCTCGACGGCGAGCAGGCCGAGATCAACGGTCAGCCGGCGCCGCTGCGCTGGCTGATGGAGTCCGACGTCTGCAAGCACTGCACGCACGCCGGCTGTCTCGACGCATGCCCGACCGGCGCGTTGTTCCGCACCGAGTTCGGCACGGTCGTCGTGCAGGAGGACGTGTGCAACGGCTGCGGTTACTGCGTGCCGGCGTGCCCCTTCGGCGTCATCGACCGCCGAGACCTGCCGCGGTCGCCGCAGGACGCGCCCCTCGCCTTGCCGCTGCTCGGCACGAAGGAAGACGGCCGTGTGTGGAAGTGCACGCTCTGCTACGACCGGTTGAAGGGCGGGCACGAGCCGGCGTGTGCAAAGGCATGTCCGACGGACTCGATCCAGTTCGGTGAGCTCGACGAGCTACGCGAGCGTGCACAGAAGCGGCTCGAGAAGGTCGAGCGCGAAGGCTGGAACGGCGCACGCCTGTACGGCGAGGATCCGGACGACGGCGTCGGCGGCTTCGGCGCCTTCTTCCTCCTGCTCGACGAGCCGGAGGTGTACGGGCTGCCGCCCGACCCGGTCGTCCCGACCCGCTATCTCCCCCGCCTCTGGCGCACGACCGCGTTCGCCGCGGTCGGGCTGCTCGTCGGCGTGGCGATGGCGTTCGCAGGAGGCGACGCGTGACGAGCCAGTCGTACTACGGCCGGAACATCGTCAAGGAGCCGGTCTGGAAGATCGCGATCCCGCTGTACTTCTGGACCGGCGGGATCGCGGGTGCGTCCGCGGTGCTGCACGGCGTCGCGCAGGTCACCGGGAACGAGCCTCTCGCGAAGCGCGCGCTCTTCATCGGCGCCGTCGCCGACGTGGTTTCGCCCGCCCTGCTCGTCAAGGACCTCGGCCGGCCGGAGCGCTTCCTGAACATGTTCCGGATGTTCAAGGCCACGTCGCCGATGAGCGTCGGGAGTTGGATCCTGCTCGTGTCGGGAAGTGCATCGAACACGGCAGCCGCGCTCGACCTGCTCGGCATCCTGGCGCCGGTCAAGCGGGCGGCCGAGGTGGTGTCGGCGGTCAGCGGCCCGCCGCTCGCGACGTACACGGGAGCACTCGTCGCGAACACGTCGATCCCCGTGTGGAGCGAGGCGCGCGACCAGCTGCCGTGGCTGTTCGGCGCGAGCGCGACCGCGACCGCCGGAGCCGCCGCCGCGGTCGTCACTCCACCTCGGTACGCCGGCCCGGCGAGACGCGCCGCCGTCCTCGGGGCGGTCGCCGAAGGGATGATCATGCGCGCGATGCGACGCCGGCTCGGGTTCGTCGGCGAGGTTTACGACCAGGGAGCGGCCGGCAAGAACGCACGCGTGGCTCGGGCATGCACGACGGTCGGCGCGGGCCTGCTCGCGCTGGCGGGCAGACGCCCGGTCGCCGCGCGAACGGGTGGGTTGCTCGTCCTTGCAGGCGGCCTGGCGCTCCGCTTCTCCGTCTTCAAGGCGGGCTTCCAGTCGGCTCGCGACCCGCAGTACACGGTCGTCCCGCAGAAAGAGCGCCTGCGCGCACGGTTTTCCGGAACGTCCACGGGGTAGTTGCCGCAGACCAGTGACGAACAGCCCGCGCCGAGCCCTCGCCTCGATCGGCGCGGGCGCGCTCGTGTTGGTCGCCGCCGGCTGCGGCGGCAATCAGAACACTGTCGCGCCCGCGTCACCGCAGGAGCATTCGATCACGGACCTGTTCTGGGTGATGCTCGGCGGCTCGATTGTCGGGTTCGGGCTCGTGGTCGCGCTGCTCTGGCTGGGGTATGCCCGCCGCGCGCGCCCGGGCCTTCCGCGCGACGTCGGGGAACGCGGCGCCACACGGCTCGTCGTCGGACTCGGAATCGCGCTTCCGATCGCGCTGCTCATCGCACTGTTCGTCTGGTCGGACGTGTTCGTGATCACGTCGACCGCGGCGCCGAGTCGCAGGTCGACGTCCCTCGCCGTCAATGTGATCGGGCACGACTGGTGGTGGGAGGTCCGCTACCCGGGCACGCAGGTCGTCACGGCGAACGAGATCCACATCCCGATCCGGACGCGTGTGTATGTCTCCGCGTCGACCGCCGACGTGATCCACAGCTTCTGGATCCCGGAGCTGAACCGGAAGATCGACATGATCCCGGGGCAGACCGGGCACATC
>JAICUZ010000213.1 GCA_025935595.1 Burkholderiales bacterium | reverse complement strand
TGGCGGTCGAACCGCCGAGTCTCTTCGCCCTCCATCCCGGTTCGCTCTCCCTTCTCTAGTAGCTCGGGGGACTGATCACGAACATCACCTCCGCGGTCTCGTCGCCCGGGTTCGAGACGCGGTGTGGTGTCGAGCTTTGGTAGTGGACGCTGTCGCCGGTCGCGAGCTCGTGGACGTCCGTGCCGAGCTGCACGTGCACCTCGCCCTCGACGACGATCAGCAACTCCTCGGAATCTCCGTGCGTGTACGGCTCGTCGCCCGTCGAGCCGCCCGGCTCGAAGCGCGCGACGACCACCTCGAGCGAGTGGAACGGCTTCGGTGTCAGGAGCGCCTTCCGGCCGAGCTCCCCCCACGCGACGAACTCGCGTGCCTCGCGCCGCAGCACCCGCGGCCGCTCGGCGGTCGACGTGAAGAGGTCGGACACCTCGATCCCGAGTGCCGTGGAAAGCCGCTGCAGCGTCGCGATCGTCGCGTTCGTCCGGCCCCGCTCGAGCTGGCTCAGGAAGCTCTCGCTGATTCCCGCGGCGGTCGCGACGCTCTTCAACGTCTTGCGCCGAAGCTGCCGGATCGCCCTGAGCCGTTCGCCGAGCGCCGACTGGACCGCCACTTCAGTCATCTGCAGTGGGACTTAAACACGATGAAGCGGAGAATTGCAACACGTGTCTCAAGCGCTCGGCTGGGAATGCCGATATCTACGCCATGCTGCGGCTCAGCGCCCTTGTCTCCGCCTTCGGCTTCGCCGTCAGCCTTGCTGCGCTGCTCGGGAAAGCCGCGGCCGGAAACCGTCGATCCTGACCGGCACGAGCCGGTAGCCCCGCACGCCGTCGGCGCCGAGCGCGACGTGGAGGATCGCCGTGCGCCCGGTGAGGCTCCCCGAGGGAAAGACGAAGTTGCCGAGCGTCCAGGCGACGAGCGAACGCGGCGCCGGAATCGCGACGCCGCCGAGCACGTGCGGGTGCGCGCCGAGCACGAGCTTCGCGCCCGCGTTCAGGCACGCCGCGGCGAACTGCTGCTGGCGTGAGTTCGGCTCTGGGTGCAGCTCGACGCCCCAATGGAAGAAGCACACCGCGACGTCGGCACGGCGCAGCGCAGCGTGCACGTCGGTCGTGATCGCCGTGACGTCGGCCTTCGCCGTGCCGGGTGACGTGCTCGTTGCGGTGAAGAACGGGGGATTCACATCTGAGTAACCCAGAAACGCAACCCTGAGCCCACCGGCCTCAACGATCGCCGGCCGCCTCGCCTGCAGGTCGTTCGCTCCCGCTCCGATCGTCCGGATGCCGGCTGCGTGCACCGCCTTGAGCGTGTCGAGCAGCGCATCGCGGCCGAAGTCGACCGTGTGGTTGTTCGCGAGCGTCAGCACGTCGAACCCGGCGACGTCGCGCATCGGCGCGAGCGCGGCGGGTGGCCCGCGGAACGTGAACTCCTTTGCGGCAGCGATCCCCCGCGTCGACACGGCCGTCTCGAGGTTGCCGACAGTGACGTCGGCGCCGCGCAGAGTTGAGCCGACGAACGCCCACGGATACGCGCCGCCGTGCGCTGCGATCGCGGGCCCGACGTCCTCACCGAATGTCACGTCGCCGACCGCGTCGAGCGACACGGGCCGCACCTCGAGCGTCCCCGCTGGGGTCGAGACCCCCGCAGACTGGACGGTGAGCTTCAATCGCCCCGCTGCGCGCGGCGCGAAACGGAGGCTGTAGCGGCCGAGCTTCCCTGCCGTCGTCGACGCGACGACGTGGCCGTCGGCACGCAGGAGCACGCGTGCGCCGGAGCCCGCGAATCCGCCGACCGCCACTGCGACGCCCGGCGCGCGCCAGTCGGTCGGCTTCGACGTGACGGTGAGCGGGGCGACTGCGGCAGCCGCGCGCGGCTGCGCGCTCTTCGTCGTGAACGCGAGCGCGCCCATCGTCGCGGCGGCGGCCGCGAACGGGAGCAGCGCGAACACGAGACGCCGGGGCACCGGCGTCTGGATTCACGTTTAGGTGCCGGTCTCCTCGTCGCCGGATCGGCGGCGCCAGAACGTCAAGACACCCACGGCGCTCGCCACCACGAGCGCGACGGCGCTCTTGTTCGGCCGCTTCGACTCCGTGTCGATCGCGGGTACGGCCTGCTTCGCCTTGCGTTTCAGGACCCGCTTCCCGACGACGAGCGCGAGCCACCCGACGGCGGCATTGCGGCGGTTGAACACGGCCATGTGGCGAGCTTACCCCGTCCGGCGCCGTTGGAATCCATCGCGTTCCGTACTACAGTCAACGCCGGTGGGCAACCTGGGCGAAGCCGCACGCCCTCTGCGCCAGCGCCGCTTCCGGCTGCTCTGGTTCGGCCGAGTCGCATCCGCGATCGGCGACGCGATCGTCCCGGTCGCGCTCACCTTCGCCGTGCTCTCGATCCACGCCTCCGCGACCGCCCTCGGCGGCGTGCTGGCGTCGTTCACGATCGCGCGCGTCGTCTTCACGCTCGCGGGGGGCGTCGTCGCCGACCGCTTCTCGCGGCGCACGATCATGCTCGGCTGCGACCTGCTGCGCGCCGCAGTGCAGGCCTTCATCGCGGTGATGCTGCTCACGCACCACATGACGCTCGCGGCGTTCATCGCGTGCGAGGCGCTCTTCGGGATGGCCTCGGCGTTCTTCGGCCCGGCCGCGGACGGCCTCGTCCCGCAGACGATCGATCCAGGCGAGCTGCAGGCGGCGAACGCGCTCCTCGGGATCAGCCGAAACACGCTCAACGTCTTCGGCCCGGCGGTCTCAGGGCTGCTGCTCTGGGTCGCGGGGCCCGGTTACGTCTTCGCGATCGACGCCGCATCGTTCGTCGTCAGCGCTGCGTTCCTCGCACGGCTCGACGTCGACGCGCCGATCCGGGCGCCGCTGAGTTCCTTCGGCTCCGAGCTCCGCGAGGGCTTCCGCGAGGTGACCTCGCGGGGCTGGGTGCGCGCCCCGATCCTCGGGTTCGCGATCTCGAACTTCACGCTCGCGTCGTTCCTCGTGCTCGGGCCGCTCGTGTTCATCACCCACTTCGACAATGCGAAGCAGGACTGGGGGATCGTGTCCGCCTGCGGTTCGATCGGCGCGATCGTCGGCGCGTTCGCTTCGGTGAAGCTTGCGCCCCGCCATCCGCTCTACGGCGCCTTCATCAGCACGACGCTGCTCGCGATCCCGATCGCATCACTCGCCGAGCCGCTCGCATGGGAGGTGATCGCGATCGCGTGGGGCTTCGGCATGGGCTCGGTCGCGCTCGCGAACACGTGGTGGGAGACGACGCTCCAACGGCGCATCCCCGAGTACGTCTACTCGCGCGTCCGTTCGTACGACATCCTGGTGTCGTTCGTGTTCATGCCGGTCGGGTTGATCGCCTTCGGGCCGCTCACCGAGTGGATCGGGCTCGAGCACACGCTGCTCGCCGCCGCCGTGATCGCAGCGGTCACGAACCTCGCGGTCGCGTTCACACCGGCCGTGCGCGCGGTGACGAGGGCGCCGGAGGCCGCGGCCGCAACCATGGCTGCGTGATGGGCTACCATCGCGCGCCGTGCCGGACCCGCGCATTGAGCGGTACGCAGCGCTCCTGCTCGACACCTGTCTCCGCGTAGAACGCGGCTGGCAGGTACTCGTGTGGGGCTACCCGCAGGCTCGACCGCTGCTGGAAGCCGTGACGAGAGAGATCGGGCGCCGCGGCGCCTACCCGCTCCTCCGCCTGACCTTCGGCGGCGGGCTCGTCTACCACCGCGACTGGGTACGTCACGCGCCTCTCGAGCTGCTGAGCGAGCCGGCATCGATCGACGTACACACGCTGGAGAACTGCGACGCGCTGTTGGCGATCGCCGCACCGGAGAACACCCGCGACGGCAGCGACATCGCGCCGGAGCGGCTGTCGGCTGTGCAGGCGGCCTACCGCCGCTCGGCGGAGCGCGTGAACGCGAGCGACTTCCCGTGGGTGATGTGTTGGTACCCGACCCCCGCCCTGGCGCAAGAAGCGGGCATGCCGCTCTCTGCGTTCGAGGACTTCCTCTATCACGCGGTGCTGCTCGACTGGGAGGCCGAGCACACGCGACTGTCGAAGCTCGCTGCGGTTTTCGACGCTGCAAACGACGTTCGAATCATCGGCGAAGGCACTGACCTGCACCTTTCTCTGGCAGGGCGTCGCACGGAAGTCGATGCCGGAATGGGGAACATGCCGGGAGGTGAGTTCTTCGGCTGCCCGGTCGAGGACTCCGCGGAGGGAACGATCACCTTCGCCGAGTTTCCGCAGCTGCGAGACGGCCGCCAGCTCCGCAACGTCCGGCTGCGCTTCTCCGGCGGAAAGGTTGTCGACGCCTCGGCGGACAGCGAGGAGGAGTTTCTCCTCGCGACGCTGGACACCGATCCGGGCGCGCGCCGGATCGGCGAGCTCGGCGTGGGTTGCAACCCGGGGATCACCCGGTACATGGGCAACGTGTACTTCGACGAGAAGATCGACGGCTCGGTCCACATCGCGCTCGGGTTCGGCTTCGCCGACCTCGGAGGGACGAACGAGTCCGCGATCCACTGGGACCTCGTCAAGGACCTGCGCAACGGCGGCCGGATCGAGCTCGATGGTCGAGTCGTCCAGGAGAGCGGCACCTGGACGATCTCATCTAGGCCCGAATCGTGT
>JAICUZ010000094.1 GCA_025935595.1 Burkholderiales bacterium | reverse complement strand
TCGCTGTCCGGTGACTGCGAACGCAAGCGCGAGATTGAGTGCATCGACCCCGTCGTGCAATCCCTTCGCATAGAGCAGACACGCCCAGCCGCTCGGTGTGCCACTGCATTGGTTACTGCCGTCCCGGCCGGTCGCGCGGTAGTCGATGCCTGCAGACGGCGCCGGGCTCGGAACGTGCGAGAGCGCCGCGTCCGCAGCGGCTTTCGTATGCGCCCACGCAACTCGTGCGGCCGGGTTGGTCGCCACGGCTGCGCGGATCTGCCGTAGCTCCGCCGTGGTCAAGTAGTAGTGGCCGGCCTGCGGGTGGAACACGGGTGCGGCCTGCGCAGCAATGGTCGCCGGGTCGTGGCCGTAGAGCGCTGCGAGGGTGCCCATCGCCACGAGCACGCCGAGACAGAGCCGCAGACGACGCCATGCGTCGGGTGCTGAACCCCCCTGCGGCTTCACTGTCTGAGCGTAGCGGCCATCTTGTCGTCGGGCGCTGGACCAAGCGCCAGGTTTGGCGCCTCACCGGAGCAGGACCTTGGTGCCGTCTCGACCCGCCCAACGGGAGATGCCACCGGTTTGGGGCGGGGTTATGACCGGTACAGTCGGCTACGTTTGCCCGCCGCCCAGGCCAGCGACAAGGAGGAGCACCTGTGAACACCGCGTACGTCGATTCCAACCTCGCCGACTCCGAGCGCCGCGAGCGCTTGTACGACGGTCAGATCTTCGTCTTCAGCCCTCGGCCGAGCACGCTGGCGCTCGTCGAGCACGCGCGCACGATGATCGAGGGCGCGTTCGACGGCATCGATCCGCTGCAGGCGCAGTACGAGATGTCGGTCGAGCGGTATGTCGAGATCTGCGCGCCGCTCAAGCCGGCGTTCATTCACAACGACACGACGAAGGAATTGATCCGCGGCGTGCTCACCGAGCTCGGCTGCGACCTGGAGCGCACCTACCAGGACGTCCCGCGGCTCCGGATGGTCACGAGCCACGGGTACCTGACCTCCGGCGTCGGCTACGCACATCACCCGCACCGCGACACGTGGTACTCGGCGCCGATGAGCCAGCTGAACTGGTGGCTGCCGATCTACGACATCGAGTCTGAGAGCTCGATGGCGTTCCACCCGCACTACTGGAGCCACGCGGTGAAGAACGGGTCGAGCGAGTTCAACTACTACGAGTGGAACTCGACCGGCCGCAAGGACGCGGCCAAGCACGTCACGTCGGACACCCGGAAGCAGCCCAAGCCCGAAGAGGAGATGGAGCTCGACCCGCAGATCCGGTTCGTGCCTCCCGCGGGCGGCATCGTCCTCTTCTCGGCGGCGCACATGCATTCGACGGTTCCGAACACCTCCGGCCGCGCGCGCTACAGCATCGACTTCCGCACCGTTCATCTCGACGAGGTCGAGTCGATGGGCGGAGCTCCGAACGTCGATTCGCATCCTCGTGGGACGTCACTGCGAGATTTCAAGCGCGCCAGCGATCACGCGGACATGCCGGAGGAGAAGGTCGCACCGTACGACGACCAGGACGCGCATGTCGGCGAGCTCGTGTACCGGCCGGGCGCCTGAGGCGTCGTCAGCGCACGATTCGCGGGGGCCGCTGCGGGCGGGCACGGCCCCACGCGAGCTAGGTACGTGCAGGTCCCCCATCCGGGGTAATCACAACGCGCGTTCTTCTTCTAGAAAGGAACCATGAAGGTCGCAATTCTGGCCGGCGGCACTGGAAGCCGCCTCTCCGAGGAAACGGTCGCGAAACCGAAGCCCATGGTGGAGATCGGCGGGCGGCCGATTCTCTGGCACATCATGAAGTACTACTCCCACTGGGGGTTCGACGACTTCCTGATCGCTCTCGGCTATCGCGGCGAGTACATCAAGCGCTACTTCGTCGACTACCTGAGCTTGGCCAGCGACCTGACCGTCTCGCTGCGGGACGGCGACGTCACGCAGCACCAGAACGGGAGCGGCATGGAGGACTGGACGATCCGTTTGTGTGATACGGGCCTCAACTCCGAGACGGGTGGGAGGATCAAGCGCCTGCAGCCCTATCTCCAGGACGGGACCTTCATGCTGACCTGGGGCGACGGCGTTTCGACGGTGAATCTCGACGAGCTGCTGGCATTCCACCGTTCGCATGGGAAGCTGGCGACGCTCACCGCCGTCCGTCCGCCTGCGCGGTTCGGCCACCTCGAGCTCGACGACGATCGCATCACCGAGTTCTCCGAGAAGCCGCAGACCGGGGAGGGCTGGATCAACGGCGCGTTCTTCGTGCTCGAGCCGGAAGTCTTCGACTACATCGAGGGAGATACGACGCGTTTCGAGCGCGAGCCGCTCGAGGGCCTCGCTGCCGACAAGCAGTTGATGGCGTACCGGCACTACGGCTTTTGGCAATGCATGGATACATTGAGAGAGAAGATGCTTCTGGACGAGCTGTGGGGAACCGGCGAAGCTCCCTGGAAGCTCTGGAACTAGGGGGGAGAGAAGAATGCGCGTCCTCGTCACCGGACACGACGGTTACATCGGAACGGTCCTCGTGCCCATGCTGCTGGACGCGGGGCACGACGTCGTCGGGCTCGACAATTTCCTCTTCGAGGAATGCACGTTCGGAGCTGATGTCGTGCAGCCGCCTGCGCTTCGGATGGATGTCCGCGACGTCACAGCCGCCGACCTCGAAGGGTTCGAGGCAGTACTTCACCTTGCTGCGATCTCGAACGATCCGCTCGGCAACCTCAATCCGGACACCACCTACGACATCAACCATCGCGCCGCCTCGCACCTCGCGGCTGAGGCGAAGAAGGCCGGTGTCACGAGATTCGTCTTCTCGTCGTCGTGCAGCCTCTACGGCCGCGCCGGCGACGACTTCCTCGACGAGGAAGCCGACTTCAACCCGGTGACGCCGTACGGTGAGTCCAAGGTCCTTGCCGAGGCGGACATGCGGAAGCTCGCCGACGACGACTTCTCGCCCACATATCTGCGGAACGCGACTGCGTACGGCGTCTCGTCACGGCTCCGCGGCGACCTGGTCGTGAACAACCTCGTCGGCTACGCGGTGACGACGGGTGACGTGCTGATCAAGAGCGACGGCACGCCGTGGCGGCCGCTCGTCCACATCGAGGACATCAGCCGTGCCTTCGTTGCGGTGCTGCACGCCCCGCGGGAGGTCGTGCACGACGAGGCGTTCAACGTCGGCATCACGAGCGAGAACTACCGCATCAGCGAGGTTGGCTCGATCGTCGAAGAGGTCGTCCCGGGCAGCCGCGTTCGGTATGCAGAAGGTGCAGGCCCGGACACGCGCTGCTACCGCGTCGACTGCGAGAAGCTTCCGTCGCGCGTTCCTGAGTTCAAGCCCGAATGGACGGTCCGGCGCGGAGCACAGGAGCTCTACGACCGCTACGTCGAGGCGTCGCTCACGCTCGAGGAGTTCGAGTCGTCGCGTTTCCTCAGGCTCTCCCACGTACGAGAGCTCCAGGAGAACGGGACACTCGACCAGGATCTCCGCCGCCGAGCGCCGGCGCTCGAGGGCGCGGGTGCCTGAGCCGGCGACTCCGTTTCAGGCCTCGCAGACGTGCCGCTCGTGCGGTGGGCGCGGGCTCGAGGCGTTCCTCTCGCTCGGGAACATGCCGCTTCCCGATGCGTTGCTGCGCGCGGAGGATCTCGATCGGGACGAGCCGCGCTACCCCCTCGACGTCGCGTTCTGCCCCGACTGCTCGCTCGTGCAGATCACCGAAGAGGTCGCGCCCGAGAAGCTGTTCGTCGACAACTACCTCTACTTCTCGTCGTTCTCGGAGGGGCTCGTTCGCCATTCGCGCGAGCATGCACAGCGACTCATCGCGGAGCGGGGGCTCAACGGCTCGAGCCTCGTCGTCGAGGTGGCGTCCAATGACGGCTACCTGCTGCGAAACTTCACGGACGCCGGGATCAGCGCGCTCGGCATCGATCCGGCGCCCGATCAAGCTGACGCCGCTGAAGCGGTCGGCGTCCCGACGATTCGAGAGTTCTTCGGCGCCGAGCTCGCTACCCGGCTCCGTTCGGAGGGGAAGCGGGCGGACGTGATCGTCGCGAACAACGTGATGGCGCACACGCCGTCGCTCAACAGCTTCGTCGAGGGACTCGCGACCCTGATCAAGGACGACGGCGTGATCACGATCGAGAACACGTACGTCAAGGATCTGATCGACCACTGCGAGTTCGACACCATCTACCACGAGCACTTCTGTTACTTCTCGTGCAGCGCAGTTGACGCGCTCGCGCGCCGCCACGGCCTCTACCTGAACAGCCTCGAGCACTTCCCGACCTTGCAAGGCGGCACGCTTCGCTGGCGCCTCGGCGCGCGCGAGGCGGTCGATGACTCGGCTCGCGAGCTCCTGGAGGAGGAGCGTCGGCTCGGCCTGACCGAGTTCGGCTACTACCGCGACTTCGGTCGGCGGGTGGAGGCCATTCGTTCCAACCTGCGTGCGCTCCTCGAGTCGTTGCGTGCGGACGGGAAGTCGATCGCCGCCTACGGGGCGGCGGCCAAAGGCTCCACCCTGGTCAATTTCGTCGGAATCGGCCCCGACCTCGTCGACTATGTCGTCGACCGGAACGTGCACAAGCACGGGTTGTTCATGCCCGGGACGCACCTGCCGATCCGCGACACCGGTGCGCTGCTCGAGACCATGCCCGACTACCTGCTGCTGCTCGCGTGGAACTACCGCGACGAGATTGCCGAGCAGCAGGTCGAGTATCTGAGGCGTGGCGGGCGGTTCATCGTCCCGGTTCCCGACCCCGTCGTCGTGTGACGCGCGAGGCGCTCGCAGACAAGTCCATCGCGACGGGCACCGAGGCGGTCCTCGCCTGCCCGGCGTGCGGAACGGGCGACCTGTCGGTGTTCCACGAGCACCGGAACATCCCCGTGCACAGCTGCAGGCTCGTCGACACGCGCGAGGAGGCGGAGTCGTTCCCACGCGGCGACCTGCGACTCGCGTTCTGCCGTGCGTGCGGCTTCATCACGAACGTGTCGTACGACTCGTCGCTCCAGAGCTACTTCGTGAGCTACGAGGAGACGCAAGGCTTCTCGCCTCGGTTCCGCGCGTTCATGCGGGAGCTCGCAGAGCGGTGGCTCGACCGTTACGACCTGCGGGGCAAGGACGTGCTCGAGATCGGGTCCGGCAAGGGCGAGTTCCTGCTCACGATGTGTGAGCTCGGAGCGGGCCACGGCGTCGGCATCGACCCGGCGATCGTCCCGGAGCGGGTCTCCGGGCCTGCCGCGAGCCGCGTCGAGTTCATCCAGGATCTGTACGGACCGGACTACGCGCACCTGACTGGCGACGCGGTGATCTGCCGTCACACGCTCGAGCACATCCATCCCGTGGCGGAGTTCATGCGCATCATCCGCAGCTCGCTCGACGAGCGGCCGGAGACGGTCGTGCTGTTCGAGCTTCCGGACGCGCTTCGCGTGTTGCGCGAGTGCGCGTTCTGGGACATCTACTACGAGCACTGCTCGTACTTCACTCCGGGCTCGCTCGCCAGGCTTTTTCGATCGACTGGATTCGAGGTTCTCGCCGTCGAGATGGACTACGACGACCAGTACATCCTGCTGGAGGCGAAGCCTTCCGCCGGAGACGGCGAGGCGCTTCCGATCGAAGAAGAGCCTTCGGATGTCGCACGGGCCGTGACGGCGTTCGTGCAGGAGCTCGCAGACATCGAGTCACGGTGGCGCGACGAGCTGCGTGCGACGCGCGCGAATGGCGGCCGGGCGGTCGTCTGGGGCTCGGGGTCGAAGGGAGTCTCGTTCTTGACCACGTTGGGCATACGGGACGAGGTCTCTCATGTCGTCGACATCAACCCGTACAAGCATGGGAAGTTCATGGCCGGCACCGGGCATGAGATCGTTCCCCCGGCTGCCCTGAAAGAGATCAAGCCCGATCTCGTGGTCGCGATGAACCCGATCTACGTCGACGAGATTCAGCGCGATCTCGACGAGCTCGGGGTCGATGCCCGGCTCGAGGCGGTGTAGATCGTGGCTTCAGTCAGCATCGGGATCCCGGTCTACAACGGCGCGCAGTTTCTCGCGACCTCGCTGGAGTCGCTCCTCGCACAGACCTACGAGGACATCGAGTTCTTCATCTCCGACAACGGCTCGACCGACGGGACCGAGGAGATCTGCCGTGAGTACGCGGCGCGTGACGCGCGCATCCGGTACATGCGCGCCGAGACGAACAACGGCGCCTCCTGGAACTACCGAAACGTCGCCCATCAGACGGCCGGCCGCTACTTCAAGTGGGCGACGCACGACGACCTGCTCGCGCCGACGTACATCGAGCGGTGCGTCGAGGCTCTCGAACGTGGTGACGAGCGCGTCGCGCTCGTCTACCCGCGCACGATCATCATCGACGAGTCGGGCGCGCACGTGCGTGAGTACATCGACAACCTCGACATCCGCGACCGGACGCCGCACGAACGGCTCGGCCGGCTCATTCGCAACATCATCATGAGCAACGCGTCGTTCGGGCTGATCCGCCGGTCGGCGATCGAGCGTTCGCGGCTGCTCGACACCTTTCCTTCGGCGGACTACGTGATGATGGCGGAATTCGCGATGCTCGGCGAGTTCTGGGAGATCCCGGAGTTCCTCTTCTACCGTCGGGAGCACCCGGGGATGTCGCGGGCGGCTCACCGGACGCCGGCGGAGGCGGCCGAGTGGTTCAAGCCCGGCTCCGGCGTCTCGCGAGGGAAAGAGGTGAACGAGTCCTGGCGGCTGTTCGTCGAGCACCTCCGGTCGATCGGCTCGATGCCGATGGGCCGGGTCGAGCGGGCGCGCTGCTACGGCACGTTCTTCCCTGCCTGGTTCAGGCGACATTGGCGGCGCACCCTGGCTGAGCCTCTCGGCCTCGACTACTACAGCAGCTTGAGACGTCGCGGGTCTAGTGCGCGAATGACGTGAGTCCGAGCATGATCGCGACGTTGAGGGCGAGCGCGAGGGCATAGAGCCCGAGGATCCCCAGTCGTCTCGCCCACACGAGAGATGTATCGGCAGCGGCGCGCGAGACTTGACGCGCAGTTGACTCAAGGAACCGGGCGGACGTTGCGAGGTTTCGGCACTCCGGGGGTTGACGACGTCCTCTGGACTACCTTTGTTCAGGTGGGGCTCGTTCGAGCGGCCCTGGCAACGCGAGAGTGCAAATGCAGATCGAGCTTCTCGACTTCGGGTTTCTTCTCCCCGACCTACGAGCATCTCTCCAACGTGAGGGTTTCTTGGTGGCGTCGGGCGACCGCCCGGCCACGCTCGACGTGTTCGCGCCCGACATCCCGGGCCCGGTGGAAGCGGCCGCACTGATCTCGGCGTCTGCGAATCGTTGGGCTGCACTGAGAGGCGTCCCACTTGTCGTTCGGCCCGCGGCAGGTCGTGTTGCCCATCCGAGCGCCGCTTCCCGAGCAGGCAGAGCGGGCCCGACCGTGAGCATCGCCCTTCCGGTGTTCAACGGCGAGAACTATCTCGCCGACGCGCTCGAGTCGCTCCTCTCGCAGTCGTACGCAGATTTCGAGTTGATCATCTGTGACAACGGCTCCGACGACCGGACACGCGAGATCTCCGAGCTGTACATGCGACGCGACGATCGCGTGCGGTACCTCGCCGGCGAGACGAACCGCGGGGCAGCCTGGAACTACAATCGCGGTCTGGAAGCGGCCTCGGGGCGCTACTTCAAGTGGGCCTCACACGACGATCTCTGCGCTCCCACCTATCTCGAACGCTGTGTCGAGGTGCTCGACCGAGCGCCGGAGTCGGTCGTGCTCGCCTATCCCAAAACAGTGTTGATCGACGAAGCAGGCCGCTTTCTGCGGGGATACGAGGATGGCCTCGACCTGCGCGACGAGCAACCGCATCGACGGCTCAGGTCACTGATCCGGAATCTCGTGATGAGCAATGCTGTCTTCGGGCTCATTCGCAAAGACGCCCTGGAGAAGACGCGCAGACACGGCTCGTACATCTCCGCCGACTACATTTTGCTTGCGGAGCTCGCTCTGCTGGGGCAGTTCTGGGAGATCCCCGAGCCGCTGTTCTTGCGCCGCGACCATTCGCTCATGTCTCGCCGCGCGAATCGAACGCGCGCAGAGCTCTCCGAGTGGTTCGAAACGGGTGCGGGCGGCAATCGCCGAAGCGAGTTTCTGCGCCTGTTCGCCGAGTACCTCAACGCGCTCAACCGTGCTCCGCTGACGCCCATCGATCGGATGCGCGCATTTTCGACACTCCTCCCGTGGACCCGGCGTTTCCACCGAAGCATGCTCCGCGAGCTCCTGCGGTTCGAGAAGACGCCGTCTCTGCTTCCTCTGCCGGCCGACCCGAGGCCGGCGCTCGAGACGGTTTCGGTCCTCGCTGCCGCGAGAGACGCAGTCTGGGCGGTCGCTCCGGACTTCACCCCTCAGGTGCGCATTCGCGTCGATCCGACGCTCGCGATCGAGACCGACCGCTCCGGGCTGAACACGGTGCTCGTCAACCTGGTGTCGAACGCCGTTCGCTACGGCCGTGGGCCGATCACGATCGCCGCCGAGTTCGGTGACGACGAATTCACGCTGGTGGTCGAGGACGAGGGCAGGGGTGTCTCGCGACAGTTCATTCCGCACCTTTTCGAGCCGTTCTCACGCAGCAGCGAGTCTGAGCACTCCTCGGCGGGCCTTGGCCTCGGCCTCGCCGTTGCGGCCCTCAGCGCTCGCGAGGCCGACGGCGTGCTCTCCTACGAGCCTCGAGACTCCGGCGCACGGTTCCAGCTCGTCCTGCCGAGGACACCTCGCGAAGATCGGCCGCGGCGGCCATCCCGAGCGCCGTTGCAAGCGGCACAGACCGATCTGCTGAGTCTCTCAGTCGCCGTCTGACTTCACCTTGATCCCCCGGTCGGGGGTTCGATTCGCACTGAAGCGGCCGATTCACGGCGGGAAGTCATTCCCGACCCGAGGAGTCGCTCGTGTTCCGCCGCCGCCTTCGCCTCGTCCGTGCACTTGCTTCGCAACGCAAGCCGCTTGCCTTTTCCGGCCTGAGCGTCATGCTCGCGCTCGGCATCGCTTCTGCCCTTGGCCTCGCCAGAGCTTCCGCGTCCGTCACCTGGCGCGGCGACTACGAGTC
>JAICUZ010000098.1 GCA_025935595.1 Burkholderiales bacterium | reverse complement strand
TGCTGAGAAGCGGCTCTTGCAGTCTTGCGGGCACCTTGCCCGCATTGACGAGGGCGATCGTCCGGTCGCGAAGCCTCGGGATGTCTAGGGCTCGAGCGTCTGCATCCTCGGTGGCGATGCGGTGGGCGAGCGCGATCAGCGCCGCGCCGTCGGCATGCCCGAGCTTCGCGCCGCCGTTCGAGCCGCACCCCGCGACGAGCGCGCTACAGACCATGAGCGAGACGACCAGCGAGCGTCTCGGGGAGGGCCGCATCCCGCATCTCCTTCTGCGTCTCGTCGATCGGATAGGCCACGCGGCGGAAGCCGGCGATCCTCCGGTCGGTGTCGACCAGCAGCCACGCCGCACGCGAGTCGCCGTCGCGGGGCTGCCCGACCGAGCCCGGGTTGACGAGGAACCGGCGCCCGTCGAGCTCGACCGTCACGCCGCCCGGTGCGAGCCCGCCGTCGATCTGGTCGCCGTCCAGCGCAAGGGCAAGCGCCACGTGCGTGTGGCCGACGAGCACCAGCGGCTCCGTCGTCACTTCGAGGGAGAGCAGCGCGACCTCCTCGCTCAGCACGTACTCCCAGACGGGGTCGCGCGGGCTCGCGTGGAACAGCTCGGCGCCGTCACGGCGGCCGAGTGGTGAGAGCGAGCCGAGCCACGCCCGCTGCTCGTCGCCGAGCACCGTGGACGTCCAGCGCGCCGCGGCGGCCGCATCGCCGCTGAACTCGGCGACGTCGAGCCGCCCGAGCGACGCCAGATCGTGGTTGCCGCAGAGGGAGATCGCGGCACGTTCGCGAATGAGGTCGCAGCACTCGTTCGGCCGCGGCCCGTACCCGACGACGTCGCCGAGGCACCAGATCTCGTCGACCGACTCCCGGTCGACGTCGGTGAGCACCGATTCCAGTGCGTGAAGATTGGCGTGGATGTCCGAGATGACTGCGATGCGCATGGCGAAGGCCGCCACGCTAGCTGCGGCGGCCGTTGCGTGGTGCGTTGGTGCATGGCTGTTGTCGCGAACGAGCGTGCCGTCGCTGCACCTCTCCGGCCTCGACACGCAGCGCTACTTCTCCGCACACGAGCTCGCCCGCGCGCGGAGCTTCAACCGCGGCGAGCAGGCGCTCTACGTCCTCAGCCTCGCCGCCCAGGTGGCGGCGCTCGTCGTCCTCGTGCGGCTGCTGCCGAGGAGCGTCCGCTCGATGGGGCTCGGTCGAATCGCGAGCGGCATCGTCGCCGGGATGGTGCTGCTCGTCACGCTCTGGTTCGTCGCGCTTCCGTTCAGTCTCGTCGGCCTGTGGTGGCAGCACCACTGGGGGCTCGGCCCGTTCGACGTTGTCGCCTGGCTCGTTTCGCAGTGGTCGACGCTCGGCCCGGAGGCGATCTTCGCGATGGCCACGATCGTGCTCCTCGTCGGAACCGCCGGGCGCTTCCGGCGCTGGTGGCTCGTTGCGGCGCCGATCGTGGTCGTGTTCGCCGCGTTCTTCGCGTTCGTCTCGGGCTGGCTCGCAGCTCTCGCGTCGCATCCGCTCCACGACCCGGCGCTGAAGGCGGACGTCGTTCGCCTCGAGCGGATCGAGCACGTGCAAGGCACGCCCGTCCGCGTACAGGACGTGTCGTCGTGGACCGACCAGGCGAACGCGTTCACCGTCGGCTTCGGGCCGTCGACGCACGTCGTACTCTGGGACACGGTGCTCGACGAGCGGTTCTCTCGCGCCGAACAGAATGTCGTGATCGCCCACGAGCTCGGCCATGTCCGCAGCCGGCACATTCCGAAGGCGATCGGCTGGACCGCGCTGATCATTCTCCCGACCCTGTGGCTGTTGGCGATCGCGACCCGCCGGCGCGGCGGGGTGGGCGACCCCGCCAATCTTCCCTACGTGTTCCTGGTGTTGACGGTGCTCACGCTGCTGGCCGCGCCGCTCGAGAATGCCGTCTCACGCCGCTACGAGGCGGAGGCCGACTGGCGGGCGCTGAACGCGATGCGCGACCCCGCCGCCGACACGTCGCTCTTCCAGGAGTTCGGCAGGTCGAGCCTCGAGGAAGCCAACCCGCCGCTGCTCGACTACCTCTGGCTCGAGAACCACCCGACGATCGCGCAGCGGATCGCGATGGCGCAGGCGTGGGAGAAAAGGAATCGCTAGCGGTCTTCCGTCTCGGGGAGGTCCTGGATCCCCTTGACGGTCGTGTACTTCGAATACGCGTCCTGCATCGCCGCGAGCAGCTCCTTCATGAACTGCTGCGACATGTTGACGCGTGAGACGACGACGCCCGGCACGTCGCCCTCCTCCACCTCGTGATCGATGCGGGCGAAGGTGAGGGTGAACTCGTAGTCGGAGAACGTGATGTTGGCGAAGTTCGCGTACACGCCCGCGAGCAGCGCAGGATCCATATGGATGTTGAGCTGGCGCTCGGTGGAATCGTCGTCCATCCCCGGTGACCATACCCTCGCTAGGTTTCTCGCGTGCCGGCTCAAGCGGTAGAGCGTCTTCAGGCGCAGATCTCGGCGGCGGTGGGAGCCGACGTCGAGCTCGAGCGGCCCAAGGACGCCTCTCACGGCGACTTCGCCACGAATGTCGCCATGAGGAGCGCGAAGAGCGTCGGGAGACCACCGCGGGAGCTGGCGGCGGAGCTCGCTGCGCGGATCGGCGAGGTCGACGACGTCGACTCGACCGAGGTCGCCGGTCCCGGCTTCATCAACCTGCGGCTCGCCGACTCGTTCTTCATCGCGGCGCTCAGCGAGGTCGGCGACGGCTACGGCGGAGGCTGGGCGGCGGCCGCGCCCGAGCGAGTCCAGGTCGAGATGGTGTCGGCGAACCCGACCGGCCCGCTGCTCGTGTCGCATGCGCGCAACGGCGCGTACGGCGACAGCGTGGCCCGCCTGCTCGCGTTCGGCGGCCACGCCGTCCAGCGCGAGTACTACTACAACGACGCCGGCGCGCAGGTCGACCGCTTCCGCGCGTCGGTCGATGCGCTGCGGCGCGGCGAGCCGGTTCCCGAGGACGGCTATCACGGCGACTATGTTCGCGACCTCGCCGCGCAGGACGGCGATCCGCTGCCGCGGATGCTCGCGTCGATCGAGGGGACACTCGAACGCTTCCGGATCAACTTCGACAGCTGGGCACTGCAGAGCGAGCTCGAGCAGCGGCTGCCGGAGTTCATGCCGCGGCTCGACACCTATGAGAAGGACGGCGCGGTGTGGGCGCGGTCGTCCGCGTACGGGGACGAGCAGGACTGGGTGATCATCCGGTCCGCCGACAAAGGCGGCACACCGACGTATCGCGCGGCCGACATCGTCTATCTCACGGACAAGCTCGACCGCGGGTTCGACAAGGCGGTGTACGTGCTCGGAGCGGACCATCACGCGACCGCGCGTTGGTACGCGGCGATTGCGCGCATGCTCGGCTACGACGAGTCGCGCGTCGAGGTGCTGCTCTACCAGTTCGTGCACCTGACGGGCGGGGGTGAGGCGGCCAAGCTCTCGAAGCGCGCCGGCAACGTGGTGTTCCTCGACGAGCTGCTCGACCAGGTCGGCGTCGACGCCGCACGGTGGTACCTCGTCAACCGCGGGCCGGACCAGACGATCGACATCGATCTCGAGCTCGCCGCCGAGAAGTCGAACAAGAACCCGGTCTACTACGTCCAGTACGCCCATGCCCGAATCGCCGCGATCCTGCGGAATGCAGACGCCTCAGGTGCGTTCGTGGCGAGTCGACACAAGCTCGAGAACGAGGAGCGGGAGCTGATCAAGCGCCTGACCGACTTCCCCGTCACCGCCCGGGAGGCCGCCGACCGGCGCGGCCCGCAGCTGATCCCGGCCTACGCGATCAGGCTCGCCGACGAGTTCCACCGCTTCTACCACGAGTGCCGCGTGATCGGCTCGCCCGAGGAGGCATTCCGGCTCGGGCTGTGCCGCGCGACGCAGCAGGTGATCGCGCGTTGCCTCGACCTGGTCGGCGTCGAAGCTCCGGAGCGCATGTGAGCTTCGACTGGTGTCAGACACCATTGGTGTCTGACACCTTTTCGGGACTCGCGTAGATTCGTCGCACGATCTCCTCGATGTCCGGCTCCGCTACCTGCAGGTCGACGAGGCGGGCTGCCCGCGCGACGCGCGCCGTCAGCTCCGACGCCGAGCCGCGGAAGCGCAGCCACTGGCGCGGGCCGTCGACGCGTTCGACGACGGCGCCCTCGACCTCGAGTGGCGGCGCCGGCTCCTCGAGATCGATCACGAGCGTGCGCTCCCCGCCGTAGCGCTCCTTCAGCTCAGGGATGCCACCGTCCCAGATGAGCGTCCCGTGGTCGATCACGAGTAGGCGGTTGCACAACCGTTCGATGTCACCGAGGTCGTGCGTCGTCAGCATCACCGTGACACCGTCCTCGCGGTTGATCTCGACGAGGAAGTCGCGGACTCGCTGCTTCGCGACGACGTCGAGCCCGATCGTCGGCTCGTCGAGGAACAGCAGCTCCGGGCTGTGCAGCATCGCCGCCGTGAGCTCGCCCCGAATCCGCTGGCCGAGCGACAACTGGCGGACGGGTGTGTCGAGGAACGGGTCGAGCTCGAGCACGTCGCGGAAGCGCGCCAGGTTCACGCGGTGGCGGTCGGCAGGGATGCGGTAGATGTGCCGGAGCAGGTCGAACGAATCGCGGAGCGGCAGGTCCCACCAGAGCTGGATCCGCTGGCCGAACATCGCGCCGATCCGTCGCGCGAGCTCGATCCGTTTCCGCGAAGGCTCGAGCCCGGCAACCGAGATGCGCCCAGCCGTGGGGACCAGGATCCCGGTGAGCATCTTGATCGTGGTCGATTTTCCGGCGCCGTTCGGGCCGAGGTAGCCGAGAAGCTCGCCGCGGTCGACGTGAAAGGAGATCCCGTCGACGGCGTGAACCACATGACGCTCGCGGCGCAGTCGCCCCCGACGCACGACGAACTCCTTGCGGAGGTCTTCGACCTCGATCATCCGCCGGCGCTCCGGTAGTGGCGAACCGCGAACCGCCAGACCAGCCCCGCGACGGCGGCGGACGCCACGGCGACGGCGGGCGAGCAGAACTCGAGGAAGCGCGGCAGCCCGAGCGGATCCGGCTTGCCGAGCACATACAGGGCGGGGAAGTAGCAGACGAACGCGAGCGGGATGACGAATCCGAGCAACCGGCGCAGCCACGTCGCGTAGATGTCGAACGGGTACTGCGCCATCGCCGTGCCCCCGTACGTGAACGCGTTCGTGAACTCGCCGCCGTCCGTCGTCCAGAACGCGACGCACGCACCGACGACCCAGATCGACGAGAAGATCACGACTGCGCTGGGAATCGAGACGAGGAGCACGAGCACGCGGAGCTCGGTCCAGTGGATCGTCAGGGTGGAGAGCGCGTAGGCGAGCACGATCGACCCTTGAAGCACGCGGGCGATGCGGCGTAGCGCGAAGTCGCCGGCGATCACCTGGAACAGCGTCCCGCGCGGCCGCACCAGCAGGATGTCGAAGTTGCCGTCGCGGATTTTCTGTGGAAACTGGTCGAGTTGCCCGATCAGCATGTCGGTGACCGCGAACGTGATCGACGACAGTGCATACAGGAACGCCACTTCGTGCACGTTCCACGCGTTGAGGCGCGAAACGTTGCGGAAGATCACCAGCACGACGAGGAAGTCGATGAACGAGATCCAGAACGAGCCGAACGCGTCGAGTGCGAACGAAAGCCGGTACTGCAGCTGAGAGCGGATCTGCGCTCCGACGAGGCGGCGCCAGACGAGGACGGCGTCAACCACCCTGCACGACCACCTTTCGCGTCGCGCGCCGCAACACGAGCTGCCCGATCGCGAGCAGGGCGACTGCCCAGAAGAGCTGGAGGGCGAGGACGCCGAGCAGCGCAGCGCCCTCTCGCTTGCCGAGCCAGATGTCGACCGGCGTCTGGATCACCGAGCCGAACGGCAGCGCGTAACAGAGGTCGCGCAACGCAGTCGGCATGAATCGCAATGGGATCGCCATCCCCGAGAAGAAGACGACGACCGTGGTCGCGAGCGTGACCACGCCTCGAAAGTCGAGGAGCCAGAACGCGACCGAGTTGTAGATGAACCGAAAGCCGAAGCTGACGACGACCGCGAGCGTGAGGCTGAGGACGAATGCGAGCGCGTCAAGCGGAGACGGGTACCGCAGCTCGAAGACGAGCGCGCCGAGGACGAACGGGGGGAGCCCCCGGAACAGGAAGTGGTACGGCGCGCGTCCGAGGTCGAACGCCAGCCAGTAGCGCTGTGGGTTGAGCGGCCTCAGCAGGTCGGTGGTGATCGACCCGTCCCGGATCCGCCAGGCGAGCTCCCACCAGCTGAAGATGTAGACGGTCATGATCATCGACTGCGAGAGCCAGACGTAGGTCACGGCGTCGGCCGCGTCGAACCCGCCCACATCGGTACGGCTGCGGTACACGGCGAGCAGGATGTAGGCGAGCAGGAACCCGAAGATGGTGTTGGTGAACGCCCCGGCAACGGTCGCCCATGGATAGGCGGCGTAGCGGCGCCAGCCGCGCTTCGCGATCTCCCAGTCGAGCCGCACCCGCCTCACTCTAGGATGGCGTCCCGATGAGCAGCTCTCGTCCGGACCGGAACCTCGCATTGGAGCTCGTCCGCGTCACGGAGGCCGCGGCGATGGGCGCCGGCCGCTGGATCGGCCGCGGCGACAAGAACGCCGCCGACCAGGCCGCCGTCGACGCGATGCGGGCGATGCTCGACACGGTCGCGATGACCGGGGTCGTGGTGATCGGCGAGGGCGAGAAGGACGAGGCGCCGATGCTCTACAACGGCGAGGAGGTCGGCGAGGGGGGCGGGCCGGAGGTCGACGTCGCGGTCGACCCGCTCGAGGGGACGCGCCTGACCGCGCTCGGGCAGCCGAACGCGATCGCCGTGATCGCGGCGGCGGAGCGCGGCTCGCTCTTCTTTCCCGGCGCCGCGGTCTACATGGACAAGATCGCGGTCGGCGCCGACGCGATCCACGCGATCGACATCAATGCCTCGCCCGCGGAGAACATCGCCGCGGTTGCGAAGGCGAAAGGGCGGCGTGTGACCGACATCCGCGTCACAGTTCTCGAGCGTGACCGCCACGACGGGCTGATCGGCGAGCTGCGTGAAGCGGGCGCACGGGTGAACCTGATTCGCGACGGTGACGTCGCGCCCGCGATCGCGGCCGCCCGGCCGCAAACGGGCGTCGACATGCTGTACGGCGTCGGCGGCACGCCCGAGGGTGTCATCTCCGCCTGCGCGCTCAAGTGCGTCGGCGGCGGCATCCAGGCGAAGCTCTGGCCACGAACGGACGAGGAGCGACGGGCGCTCGTCGACGCAGGGTACGACGTCGATCAGGTGCTCACGACCGACGATCTCGTGCGCAGCGACAACGTATTCGTCGCGGCGACCGGGGTAACTACCGGTGCGCTCCTGCGCGGGGTCCGGTACGTAAGAGACGGCGCGGTGACCGACTCGATCGTCATGCGCTCGCGCTCCGGCACCGTCCGCCGGATCGAAGCGCGCCACCAACTGAGCAAGCTGACGCAGTTCACCGGAAGGGAGTACTGATGGGGATCGATCACGAGGAATTGCGCACGACTGCGCGTGCGATCGTCGCTGACGGCCGCGGGATCCTGGCCGCGGACGAGAGCAGTGGCACGATCAAGAAGCGCTTCGACTCGATCGGTGTCGAGTCGACCGAAGAGAACCGCCGCGCCTATCGCGACCTGCTCTTCACGACCGGCGGCGTCGAGGAGTTCGTGAGCGGAGTGATCCTCTACGACGAGACGATTCGTCAGCGGAGCGCGGACGGCACGCCCTTTCCCGAACTGCTCGAGTCGAAAGGCGTCATTCCCGGGATCAAGGTCGACCTGGGCGCCAAGCCGCTGGCCCTCGCGCCGGGCGAGACCATCACGGAAGGGCTAGACGGGCTCCGGGAACGGCTCGCGGAGTATCGCGGCCTCGGCGCTCGGTTCGCGAAGTGGCGCGCGACATATTCGATCGGGCCTGCCACCCCGAGCGACTACTGCATCTGGACGAACGCGCACGCGCTCGCCCGGTACGCCGCCCTGTGCCAGGAATCCGGGATCGTGCCGATCGTCGAGCCCGAGGTGCTGATGGACGGCGACCACACGATCGAGCAGTCCCGGCGCGTGACCGGCCGCGTGTTGCAGGCGGTCTACACCGAGCTGCACGATCAGCGCGTCGACTTCGCCGGCTCTCTCCTGAAGCCGAACATGGTCCTCTCGGGGTACGACGCATCGTCCCGTGCGGGCATCGACGAGGTGGCACGTGAGACGGTCGAGGTGCTCTTGAGCCACGTCCCGGCCGCGGTGCCCGGCATCGTGTTTCTCTCGGGCGGTCAGTCGGACGAGGACGCCACCGTGCACCTGGACGCGATGAACAAGCTCGGGCCGCATCCGTGGCAGCTCTCGTTCTCGTACGGGAGGGCCTTGCAGGCGCCGGCACTGAAGGCCTGGGGCGGAAAGCCGGACAATGTCGCTGCTGCCCAGCGGGCCTACTACCACCGCGCGGCGATGAACGCGGCCGCGTCGACCGGGACGTATAGCCCCGAGCGCGAGCGCGAGTTGTCGACCGCGTAGCACGCTCGAACGGGTCGACTTCGTACACTGCGGCCATGTGGTCTCGTTTCATCCGGCTGCTCGAACGTCTGGGCCTGCGCAAGCAACCGCCGCCCGACATCGGCGTTCGCGAGCCGAGGCGTCCCGTTCCGTCGGGGTCGAGCGGGGCGATCTCGCTCGAGCCGGACGATCGCTAGCGGGGGCTAGAATCGCGCTCACGCGGGCGTAGCTCAGTTGGTAGAGCATCAGCTTCCCAAGCTGAGGGTCGAGGGTTCGAGCCCCTTCGCCCGCTCCTCACGAGGACCCGCTCCCTGAGCAGCTTTCGCTCAACGGGGCGGGTTCTCGAACGTGGTGAGCGCTCGAGACGACGCGGTCAGTTGGCGAGCGAATGAATCAGGACGCCGATCCACGCCCAAACGGCGAGGCTGAATGACAAGGCGACC
>JAICUZ010000181.1 GCA_025935595.1 Burkholderiales bacterium | reverse complement strand
GCTCGACGTGTCGCCGCGCGGCGACCCGGCGGGATTCGTGCGGGTCCACGACGAGCGGACGCTGCTGATTCCCGACCGGCCCGGCAACAAGCTCGCCGACACGCTGACGAACCTGCTCGAGGATCCGCGGATCGGGCTGCTGTTCCTGATCCCGGGCATCGGCGACACGTTTCGCGTCAACGGGCGCGCACGGATCGTCGACGACCCCGAGCTGCTTTCGGCCAGCGCGGTCGAAGGGAAAGCTCCGAAGCTTGGCATCGTCGTCGAGATCGAGGAGGCGTTCACGCAGTGCCCGAAGGCGCTCGTGCGCTCAGACCTCTGGAATCCCGAGAAGCACATCGACCGCTCGGAGCTGCCGAGGTCGGGAGCGATCCTCGCGTCGATCGCCGATCCGGAGCTCGACGTCGATGAGTACGAGCGGGCACGCGCCGGGCGGTACGCGCGACGCGAAGGCTTCTACTGAGATCTGAGCGCGTTCAGCGCGGTCGAGAGCATCGCCGGCTCGACGTGTGACTCGGAGATCCGCCCGCTCCGTACCTCTGCGCTCGCGGCATGCGCGATCGCGCGAACCATCGCGAGATGCCACGACACCGGCACGTCACGTCGGAAGACGCCCTTCTTCTGGCCGCGTTCGATCAACGGCACGAACAGCGTCATGACCGGCTGGTGGCGGCGGTGCAGCTCCTTGGCCGACAGCCGACCTGTGTTGATCGCGAGCAGGGCGTGGAAGTCGCTCAGCTTCTGCCACGTCGAGCGGAGCACGCGCTCGAGCGCTTCCTCCGGTTCGCCTCGGCTCGGCTCGGCCTGCGCGGTCGCTTCGGCGACCTGGGCGACGGCGGACTCCATCACCGCATCGAGAAGCGATTCGCGCGTCGGGAAGTGCATGTAGATCGTCGCCCGAACCACCCCGGCGCGGCGAGCGATCTCGGCCATGCTGGCATCGGGATCGCTCGCGAGCGCTTCGAGGGCGGCGTTGATGATCGACACGATGTTCCGCTCGGCGTCTGCGCGCCGGCGCTTCGGAGGGCTGGTCGGCATCAGTGGATCGGCATCGCATGCGGGCTCAGGTGGAGCTTCGGGAGGAAGTGGCGGGATTGCGGCAGGACCGCGTACGCCACGACGCTCGCGAGCGTAGCGAGCAGCGCACCGACGAGGAACGCGTCGGAGATCCCTGCGGCGGCGTGCGGCCCGAGGATCGCGCCGGTGCCGGCTGCGATCGTCGAGAAGATCGCGATGCCGAGCGTGCCGCCGATCTCGTGACCCGTCGAGTTGAGGCCGGAGAGCATTCCCGCCTCTTCGGCCCGAGCTCCCGTCAGAATCGCCATCGACACCGTGACCACTGCCACACCGAGGCCGACGCCGGCGACGAGCATCCCGGGCAGGACGTCGCGGACGTACGTGCCGTGCTCGCCGACCCGGGACAGCAGCGCCATCCCGCCGGCGGCGACGGCAAACGCGCCGACGAGCGGCCCGCGGACGCCGTGCCTCGCGACGACGTGGCCTGCCGCATGGGCGCCGACGCCTGCGGACAAGGCGAGCGGGATGAACGCGAGCCCGGTCGCGAGCGCGCCCATGCCGAGCACGTTCTGCAGGTAGAGCGAGCAGAGCAGGAACAGCCCGAAGATCGAGCCGGCCGCGGCGAGCATGAGGATCAGGCCGCCCCCGACGGCGCGATCGGCGATCCGGTCGACACGCAGCAGAGGCGCGTCGATGCGAAGCTCGTAGATCGCAAAAGCTGCAAGTCCGGCGACGCCGCCGAGCCCGCACAGGTGCGTCTGGACCGAGGCCCAACCCGCAGACTCCGCCTGCGTGATCGCGTAGACGACCGACGCGAGGCTCGCGGTCGCAAGTGCAGCGCCCGGGAGGTCGAGCCCACTGAAGCGGGGCCTCGCCGTGTCTGCCGGAATGACCTTCAGGGCTGCGATCAGCAGCGCGGCCGCGACCGGGAGGTTTACGTAGAAGATCGTCCGCCAGTCGGTGAACTGGGTGAGGACTCCGCCGACGAGCACGCCGACCGCAGCGCCGGCGCCGCCGACCGCGCCCCACGCGGCGAGCGCCTTGCCGCGCTGATGCCCGTGGAACGTCGAGGTGATGAGCGACAGCGCCGCCGGTGACAGCAGCGCTGCGCCGAAGCCCTGGCCGGCGCGGGCTGCGAACAGTACGCCCGCGCTGCCCGCCAGCGCCGAGGCAAGCGAAGAGGCCGTGAAGACTCCGAGGCCGGTGAGGAACATCCGGCGGCGGCCGAGCAGGTCGGCGGCGCGGCCGCCGAAGAGGAGCAGGCTGCCGAAGATCAGCGAGTAGCTCGTGATCGTCCAGCTGATGCTCGCGCCGGAGAGGCGGAGGTCGCGGGCGATGTGGGGCAGCGCGATGTTCACGGCGGTGATGTCGAGGATGACCATCAGCTGCGCGACGAGGAGGACGGGCAGGAGCCACGGATGCGGCCCGTGCGAGCCGGTCGCGGTCTTCGCTGCCTCGTGGTGCTTCGGCCTGTGGTGCATGTCTTGACTCCCTTCAACTCGGACTGTACTGTCCGACTTACTAAATCAGACAACAGTGTCCAATGTCAAGAGGGAGTCGGGAAATGTCTGAACCACGCTCACAGCGAATCGGGCTCGTCGTCTTCGGTTCGATCGCCGTCGGTGTTCTGTTCGGCCTGCTGCTCGTCTTGGTCGCGTTCGCCGGCGATGCCGAGAGCCGGATCACCGGCTCGGCGCTCGTCGCCCTCGGGACGGGCTTCGTGCTGTTCGCCGCAGCGTCCCGCTCCACCGCTCAGCCGCAGCCGTGGGCACTTCGACCAGGCGTCGCGGCGATCGCCGTCGGGCTCAGCCTTGTCGTGCTCGACCCTGGTGACCACCAGCTCGGGCTCATGGGCTGGGCCTGGCCCGTGCTCCTGCTCGTGCTCGTCGGCTGGTCGTTCGCGAACGCGCGGCGCTCTCTGCGCCATTGGTCGCGCCCGGCGTTCCTGTATCCGGCGCTGTTCGTCCTGTTCGTGGCCGCCGTCGGGGGCGCGTTCGAGACGGTCGCCGAGGCGACGTCGACGAATGCTCCTGCGAGCGGTCGTACCTACGTCGTCAACGCCCACCGCCTCTACCTCAGCTGCACCGGCCGCGGTGGACCCACCGTCGTCCTCTTCAACGGGCTCGGCGAGCGCACGCCTAGCTGGACGTCGGTGGAGCGCACCGTCTCGGCCTCGACGCGCGTCTGCGTGTTCGACCGCGCGGGCGAGGGCTTCAGCGGATCAGCCGTCGGCGCACAGGACGGCCATCAGCTGGCACTCGACCTGCACGAGCTCCTACGAACGGCCGGCGTCCGCGGCCCGTACGTGCTCGCCGGCCACTCGGTCGGCGGTGCCTACGCGCTCGTCTATGCCGCGATGTACCCCAGGCAGGTCGCCGGCGTGGCGCTGATCGATTCGTCGTCGCCGGATCAATTCGAACTGCCGGACTACCCGCGTTTCTACTCGATGTGGCACCGCGTCGGAGCGCTGCTTCCGTCGCTCTCGCGCGTCGGAAGCCATCTGTTCGGCACGCCGTCCCCACGGGAATACCGCGCCGATCGCGTCGAGTTCAACCAGCTGCCGCGGGTGTTCGACCAGGCGAAGGCTCTTCGGAGCCTGCACGGGAAGCCGCTCGCGGTCGTGACAGCCGACCGCGAGGCCGTGCGGGGTTGGCAGGCTGCCCAGGCAAAGCTTGCGCGTCTCTCGACGAACAGCTTCCAGGTGCATGTGCGCGGCGCGACGCACGCGACGATTCTCGAGGTCGAGAGCTACGCGCGCGTCGCGAGCAACGCGATCGTCGAGGTCAGCGAGCGCGCCGCTTGATCACCTTCGCAGCGATCAGTGTGCCGGCGACGGTGAGAACGAGCTTCACCGCCTTCGAGCCGCGGAGCTTCGACTCGCCGCTCACCCGCGGCTCCATGAGCACCGGAACTTCCTCGAGGTGGAGGCCCGCGTTCGCGATCCGGACGAGCGCCTCCACCTCCGGCGCGCGGCTCGTGAACGTCTCCGCCAGCAGAGGCAGCGCGAGCGCGTTGACCGCGTAGAGCCCGCTCGTCGCGTCACCGAACGGCCGACCGAGCGCGAGCCGCATCGCCCGGCGAAGCGATGCGGTTCCGAACCGCCGCGCGGGACTGGGGAGGTAGCGATACGCGGGGTAGCCGTCGCCCGAGACGAAGCGTGAGCCGACGGCCACGTCGCAGTCGCCGCGCCGAACCATGGCGAGCAGGCGGGCGAGCTCGCGCGGCGGGTGTTGACCGTCGGCGTCGACGCGGCCGCAGTACGCATATCCGTGCTCGAGCGCGTGGCGATACCCGGCGGCGATGCCGAAGCGCAGACCGAGATTCGTGCCGAGCGAGTGCACCGCGACGCCGTGCTCGCGTGCGACGTCCGCGGTGCGGTCGGTGGAGCCGTCGTCGACGACCAGCACGTCCGCGTCCGGCAGCTCCGCACGTAGCGCGTCCAGCACGGCGGGGAGGTTGTCCTCCTCGTTCCACGCAGGAATGAAGACGACCGTGTCGCTCATCGGTGCTCTCTGACCTGGCGCCGCGCCACGGTCGCCGCTCCGAGCTCGTAGACGAGGGCTGCGGGCGTCGGCAGCACCCGGGCCGGTCGCACGCCCACGCGGATCCCGTGCACGCCGTAGATGCGGCGGAAGATCCAGCGTGCCCGCAGTGCGTGCGCCGGCGCGCAGACGACGACCACCTCACGCACGCCGCGCTCGAGGAGGGCCGGCAGCGTACGCACCGCGTTCTCCGCCGTCGTCGTGGCTTGCTCCTCGACGACCAGCTCGAGGTCAGGCCCGTGCCAGAGGCTCAGCATGTGCTCGGCCTCGTCCTTGCCGCTGAACACGACGAGCTCGGCGCCGGTACGCAGCGCAACCCGCTCCGCCTCGCGCACGAGCCGCTCGCGCGTGCGCGCGAGGACGCTGCCCGGAACGACGATCGCAGGAGGCACGGACCCAGGGTACGCGGCCGCCGATTTCATAGGGTGTTCACGCTTTCGTCCGCGCCCGTGCCGAAGCAGACTCGTTCCCGGGACGCGATACAGACCGAAAGGAAGGAACCTGGCAATGCATGTCAAGTCAGCAGCCGCCACCCTGGTCGCCCTCGTCCTCCTCGCGCTCGGCGTCGGGGCGACCGCCACCGCCGGCGGCACGGCCCTGCACCTCGGCGGATCGTGGGCCGGGACGTACAACGGCGCGGTCTCGGGCACGTTCACCCTGACGTGGACGCAGACCAATGGGCGGTTGAAGGGGGCGATCAAGCTGTCCCGACCGAGCGGGAGCTACGCGATCGGCGGGAAGATCGTGCGCGGCAAGATCCAGTTCGGGGTCGTCGGTGTCGGCGCCACGTACAAGGGCTCGGTGAATGCCGCCGGCCTGAAGATGTCGGGCACGTGGGCGAGCGGTCCAGGCGGCGGCTCATGGAGCGCCCACAAGCTCCTCACCGTGACGAAGATCAAGCTGCCCTAAGAGGCTTCTCGGGGGAGAACGACT
>JAICUZ010000087.1 GCA_025935595.1 Burkholderiales bacterium | reverse complement strand
GGCAAGACGTCGCTCGGCCACTCGATCGCGAACGCGCTCGGGCGGAAGTTCGTCCGCCTGTCGGTCGGCGGCGTACGCGACGAGTCGGAGATCCGTGGCCACCGCCGCACATACATCGGCTCGATGCCCGGTTCGATCATCCGCTCGATCCGCGACGCGGAGTCGTCGAACCCGCTGCTGCTGATCGACGAGATCGACAAGATGGGCGCCGACTGGCGCGGTGATCCGGCAAGCGCGATGCTCGAAGTGCTCGACCCCGAGCAGAACCGCACGTTCCGCGACCACTACCTCGATCTCCCGTTCGACCTGTCGAAGGTGCTGTTCATCTGCACGGCGAACACCCTCGACACGATCCCCGGCCCGCTGCTCGACCGCATGGACGTGATCTCGCTCTCCGGCTACACCGAGGACGAGAAGCTGGGGATCGCGAAGCGCTACCTGCTGCCGAAGCAGCTGAAGGCGCACGGACTGCAGAAGTCACAGCTGACGCTGACCGACAAGCTGCTGCGCACCGTGATCCGCGAGTACACCCGCGAGGCGGGCGTACGCGGGCTGGAGCGCCGGCTCGCCGACGTCTGCCGCAAGGCGGCGACCGAGGTGGCGACGGGCCGTCTCGACAAGATCCGCCTCGACGACACGCGGCTGCGCGAGTGGCTCGGGCCGCGCCGCTTCTCGGGCGAGGTGCGGAAGCGGACGTCCGACCCCGGCGTGGCAACCGGTCTCGCCTACACGACTGTCGGCGGTGACGTGCTGTTCATCGAGGCGACCGCGTACCCGGGTCAGGGACGGTTGACGATCACCGGCCAGCTTGGCGAAGTCATGCAGGAGTCGGCGCAAGCTGCGCTCTCGTGGGTCCGTGCGCACGCCGAGGAGCTCGGGCTTCCCGACGACTGGTTCGCGACCCACGACGTGCACATCCACGTACCGGCAGGCGCGGTGCCGAAGGACGGGCCGTCCGCGGGCGTGACGATGGCGACCGCGATCGCGTCGCTCGTTCGCGACACACCGGTCGCAGAGGACGTCGGGATGACGGGCGAGATCACACTCACCGGCCAGGTGCTGCCGATCGGCGGGCTGCGCGAGAAGTCGCTCGCGGCGCAGCGTGCAGGCTTGAAGCGGATCGTCATCCCGCGCGAGAACGAGCCCGACCTCGAGGAGCTGCCGGCCGAGACACGCGAGTCGCTGCAGTTCATCCCGGCCGACACGATCGAGGATGTGTTCGCCGCCGCGTTCGACGGCAAGCGGCGCATCGGTCGCCGCGGCGTTCAGGCGGGCGAGAAGCTCGCCGCCAGCTCGTCGCAGACGGTCGCGTCGGCCGAGCAGACGAGCAAGAACTCGCGCTTGCCGCGCAACAAGAAGGTGTAGCGGTCGGTTCGGTCGCGGAGCGCGACGTCGTAGGAGTGGGACTTGTCGCCGTCGACGACGACCACGCGGTGCCCACGCACCGTGCCGCCGTCCCGCTTCGCGACCTCGGCCATCCGGATCGCGAGCTCGGACTCCACCCTGGCGAAGAGCGAGGCGGTGTACGGGTGGACGAGTGGGAAGGTCGCGACCTGCACGAAGGAGGCGCCGTCTTTCGCGGTCGTGCGCCCGTTCGCTACGGTGACCGTCCAGTCTGCGGGGGCGCGGAAGTGGACGCCCTGGCGGGTCACGGTCTGCCACCGGCGGTTCGACTGGCCGCTGCCGCCGCAGCCTGCAAGGATGAGGACAGCCAAGAAGAGCGCTTGTTTGCCTCGGGCCGACCGGGGGAACAGGCGGGCGGTAACGAGGCGAAAGGATCGGGCGACGATGGCCAAGACAAAAGACAAAGTCTACGACGCAGCTGACAGCGTCAAGCCGTACGTCCAGCGTGCGATGCACGACGAGAAGCTGCGCGAAGACGTACTGAGCGCGTTCGCGACGGCAAAGGACCTCTACAACGAGCTCGTCGGGGGGCGGAACGCCGTCACGCTGGCGCAGCGCGTCGCGACGGACGACGACGTGCGCGAGAAGCTGCGCGCGGCGATC
The DNA here is from genome assembly GCA_025935595.1 of Burkholderiales bacterium. Taxonomy (GTDB): domain Bacteria; phylum Actinomycetota; class Thermoleophilia; order Gaiellales; family Gaiellaceae; genus PALSA-600. Next base: position 7,604 of record JAICUZ010000087.1, on the reverse strand, counting down.
GACGACCTTCGCAGCGCGGCCGACCGCTTGCAGGGTCGGAAGAACCAGAGCAAGAGCCACACCGGCCTGCTCGTCGCGGGGATCGCGCTCGGCATCCTGTTCAACCCGGTCACCGGCCCGGAGACGCGCCGCTTCTTGAAGGACATGGTGACCGGCGGCGGAGACGACTTCGGCGACGACTTCCCGTCGACGAACGGCGGGGCCGCCTAGGCCTTCCCGAGGTCCGCCGTCGGCGCGACCGCCGTCGGCACGAGGGTCTGCATCAGCGACGAACGGTCGACGGGCGCGAGCGCGGCTTCGAGTGAGCCGGGATCCAGCCCGTCGGCCGTCGAGATGTCGTGCATCCCGAGCAGGATCGCGCCGGGCTCGGGCGCGGCCGGGCCGAACCCCGGGATCGGCGGAACCCAGCCGCCCGCGATCGGGAACGGCAGGTCCTGCTGGTGCTGCCACGCGTTGAGGTAGGGCGACGGGTCGACGGCGCCGTCGTAACCGAGATAGAGGAACGACACCGGATGGATCTCGAAGTGCAGGTGGTACGGCGTCCCCTCGGCATCGCCGGTGTTGCCCATGAAGCCGATCACCTGCCCCGCCTTCACGTGTGAGCCGTTCACGGCGTTGATCGCGAACGCAGAGAGGTGCGCGTAGTAGAACTGGTTGCCGGCCTTGTCGACGATCCAGAGCCGGTTGCCGCCGACCTTGTTGAAGCCGACGGAGAAGACGATGCCGTCGGTGCAGGCGACGAGCGGCTGGCCGAGGGAGCCGAAGATGTCGTCGCCGTGGTGGTACGTCACGTCGGCGCGCTTCGCACCGAACGTGTCGATGTAGGACGTCGGGCCGAACACCGGGAACACGTAGCGGCCTGCGGTGAGCTTCGGCTGCACCGTGAGCGGCTGCGGCTTGGTCTTCCCGCCGCTCGCCGGACGGAGGTTCGGCGCGTCCCCGACCGACGGGCCCTCGTCAGGCCCGGTGGTCGTCTCGGTCGTCGACGTCGTCTCGGTAGTGGTCGTCGCGGGCGGTGCCGTCTGGACTGCGGCGAGCGCCGTCCCGATCTGGATCTCGCTGCCGGCCGGCAGCCCACCGTGGTCGGCGGTCAGCTTCAGGTCGAGCCCGGTGATCACGGTCTTGTATCCCTTGGTTCCCGGCGGGGAGCTCGTGTCGACGGACGATCCGGAGACGGTCAACTCCCCCCAGCCGGCGACCGGCACCTTGCCCCCGGTGACCGCTTGGCCTTCGACACGGAGGTTCACGACCGTCGTCCCGTTCGTGTTGCCGCCTGCACCCGAAGGGCCCGTGCCTGCGGAGACGCGCGCCGTCACCGCGTCGGCGGTGATCTCGCCCTTGAAGAGCGAGAGCTGCGTCACGTCCGCCTCCGCCTTCGCGGACGCGTTCCGTGTAAGCGCCGTCGTCGCGGACGCGGTCGTCGACGCAGCGCTCACGACCGATCCGTCGGCCGGGAAGACGAACGACGACGTGGTCACCGGTGCCGCCGGGGGCGGCGACGCCGCAGTCCCCGTAGCGGTCACGGGCTGGTTCGGGATCGCGATCCGGATCGCGTAGGCACTCGCGGTCGCGCCCGGCGACCCCGTGCTCTCACCCGCGCTCGTCGAGACGAACGCGAGGAGCGCAAGCAGGAGCGGCAGTGCGAGGCGGCGGCGCACCGCCTTGGATGATGCCAACTGTTCCTGTCAGCCGAGCTGTTTCTTGGCGAACTCGCGGAAACGCGCGCGTGTGTCGTCGTCCGGCCCGATCTGCTCACCGTCGGCGTAGCGCGGGTCGGCGGCGATCTCTGCAGCGACCGCGCGGAGCTCCGCGACGACCGCCGCGCGGTGCCGTTCCTCACGCAGCAGCGACTCGACCCACGTCTCCGTGCCGTCGTAGGCAGGCACGTCGTTGTCCACGAGCAGGCGGCCGAGCAGGACGCCCACCCGGATGTAGGCGAACGTGCGGAACGCGAGAATCCGGCCCGGGCTCGAGATGAGCGCATCGACGTCGGGGTTCTCGCTCTGGAGCTGCGAGACGATCGAGCCGATCGGCTCGTCGACCAGTGGGATCCAGACGTCTTCGGCCACGACCTCGGAAGTGTTCCCGATCTCCGCGAAGTCCGCCACACTACGGCGCGTGGACCCGCTCGCCGCGCTAGCCGCCGAGCCGACGAGGGCGGCGCTCTTCCTGGACGTCGACGGTGTGCTCGCGCCGATCGTCGAGCGCCCGGAGGACGCGCGTGTGCCGCCCGAGACCCAGCGGGAGCTGGCACGCCTCGCCGGCGACTACGGCCTCGTCGCGTGCGTCACCGGCCGAACGAGTGAGATCGCACGAGAGATCGTCGGCGTGGACGGGCTGCGTTACGTCGGCCAGCACGGGCTGGAGCTCGATCCCGCCGCCGCGGAGTACGCGCGGGACATCCACGGGTTCGCACGCGCGACCGACTGGCCGGACGTGGAGGTGAAGCCGCTGACGGCGGCATTCCACTACCGCCGCGCGGCCGACCGCGACGCGGCTCGAGTCACGCTCGAGGCGACCGCGACCGAAGCCCTCGAGCGCGGCTTTCGAACCAAGTGGGGCCGCTTCGTGCTGGAGGTCGTGCCGCCGGTCGACGCGTCGAAAGGGTCTGCAGTACGAGCGCTTCTCGCCGAGACCGGCTTGCGCCGCGCGCTGTACGCGGGCGACGACATCACCGACCTCGACGGCTTCCGGGCGCTCGACGGGCTCCAGGTCGCCGTCCGCGTCGCGATCGCCTCGGCGGAAGGCCCGAGTGAGCTGGGCGAGCTCGCCGATCTGATCGTCGGCTCGACCGATGCGTTCCTCGAGATTCTCAAGCGCCTTTAGAGTCCGAGGCGCTCGCGAACCTCGCGCGACTGCCGGCGCGAGACGTCGAGCTCCGTGCGAGCCTCGTCGGCGAGCTGCAGACGGAAGCGGTCGGACGCACGCCGCACGCCGGCGACCTTCGCGAGATTGACGAGGTACGAGCGATGGATGCGCGCGAACCGCGGCCCGAGCCGGTCCTCGAGCTCACCGAGCGACGACGTGCACAAGTACGCACGGTCGTAGGTGTGCACGCGGCTGTAGTCGCCTTCCGCATGCGCATAGTGGATCTGGTCGGGATCGAGCAGCTCGGTGCCGGCACCCGCGACGACGGGCACCTTGTCCACCGGAGCAGCGTTCTCGTGCGAGCGCTCGCTCAGGCGCTCGACGACGCGCGCGAGTCGCTCGGGATCGACGGGCTTCAGCAGGTAGTCGAACGCCTCGACCGCGAAGGCGTCGACCGCGTACTCCGCGTGCGCCGTGACGAACACGATCGCGGGGGGCTCGCGCCGCTCGTGGATGTGCGGCGCGGTCTCGAGCCCCGACGCACCCGGCATCTCCACGTCGAGGAACACGACGTCGTAGTCGAGCTCGCGCGTCAGCTCGATCGCCTCCGCTGCGCTCGCCGCCTCGCCGACCACCTTCACCCCCGAGTGCGCCTGCAACAGGTAGCGGAGCTCTGACCGCGCCGGCGCCTCGTCGTCGACGATCAACGCACGCACCGTCATACGGGCACGGCGGGCACCTCGAGCCGCACGACCGTGCCGAACGGGAACGAGCGGAGCTTCACGCCCTCGCCGTAATGCGCCGTCAGGCGGAGGTTGACGTTGGCGAGGCCGATCCCGGTGCCCTCGCCCACACCGGGCTCGAGCACGCGCTCGATCGCGTCACGAGCGATGCCGCGCCCGTCGTCACGCACCGTCACCCGGAGGCGGCCGCGCCGCAGCCGCGCGCGAACAAGGAGGTTGAGCGGCCGGTCGGTCTTGCCGTGCTTGATCGCGTTCTCGACGAGTGGCTGGACGAGGAGCGGCGGCAGTCGAACTCCGAGCGTGTCGGGCGTCGCGTCGACCGTGACGCGGAGCTGCGACCCGAACCGCGCCTGCTCGAGCTCGAGGTAGCTCTGCACGTGCCGCAGCTCGTCTTCGAGCGTGACGAGCTCGCCGGGCCGCGCAAGCCGGCTGCGCAGGTGGTCGGCGAACGCAAGGACCAGGCGACGCGCTCGCTCGGGCTCCGTACGGATGAACGACGCGATCGTGTTCAGCGCGTTGAAGACGAAATGCGGCTCCATCTGCGCCTGCAGCGCGGTCGTCGTCGCGGAGTGCAGCTCCGACACCTGCAGCTGCGTGGACAAATGGCGGCCGACCTGTTCCAGCGTCTCGACCGCCACTTCGTCGAGCGGTGAGCCGGTGGTCGCGTACGCGACGACGGCGCCGGCCGGGCCGTCGTGCAAGCGCAGCGGCACGACCGCCGCGGCACCGAGCGGGCAGGCCGGGTTCTCGCACTCGGTGCGGAGGCCGAGGGGCGCGAGCAGCGGCGCATCGCGCGCGGTCGCCTCGTACACGGGGCGGATCGGGCGGTCGCCCGCACCGTGGTGGTCGGCGCCCGCCCCGACGAAGGCGAGGACATGGTGCAGGTCGGTGACGGCCACCGCGCCGTACCCGAGCTTCTCGAACAGCTCGTACGCGACACTACGCGCGGCGCTCTCGGTCAACCCGTGCCGAAGCTCCGGCAACGTCGCGTCGAGCAGCTCGAGCGCCGGGACGCGGCGACGGCGCCTCACGGCTCGTCACGGACGTAGGAGTACCCGACGTCGAGCGGTCTCGGCGGGTACGGCACGACCCGCGTCTCGCCGTTCTCGCGCCAGCCGCGCTTCTCGTAGAACCGCCGCGCGCGCTGGTTCTCCTCGAGCACCCACAGCTTCAGCTCGGCGCAGTCCGGCATCGCGGCGAGTGCGGCTTCGTGGAGCTCGTCCGCGACACCCGTGCCCCACCACTCGGGCCGCACGTAGAAGCCGTGGAGCCAGCAGGCGTCGACACCTGCGATCCCCGCCGCGGCACCGTCGCGCTCCGCGAGCAGCACCACACCGGTGAACTCCCGCCAGCGCACCCGCACTTCGTCGTCGGGGAACGGGTAGAGCTCGGGAGGGAAGACGTGCGCGAGCGCCGGCAGACAGGCGGCCCGCTGAATCGCGAAATGCGTCTCGGCCTCGTCGCGGCCGGACCGACGGATCACACGTGCTCCAGGACCTCGGGGATCGAGGTCACGCGAAGGCCGTCCCACGTCCGCACTTCGGGCCAGAAAGGATCTTCGCCCGCCTTGTGGATGAGAATCGGGCGCAGCCCGACGCGCCGCGCGCCTTCGAGCTCGTCGTTGGCGCCGTCGCCGACGAACACGGCTTCACCCGGCTCGACACCGAGCTGCTCGCAACACGCGAGATAGATGCGCGGGTCGGGCTTCGAGAGCCCGATCGCGTTCGAGAAGATCTCGGCGTCGAACAGGCCGGCGAACTCGGACTCCGGCCAGAGCAGCTCGACGTCTTCGGTGCAGACCGTGATCAGCCCGACCTTGAGCCCGCGGGCGCGCAATTCCTTCAGCGTGTCGACTGCGCCCGCGCGCGGAACGAGACACGTACGCACGAACTCGGCGCGATAAGACAAGACGTCCTCTATCGCGTCGGCCGGGACGCCGACGCCGGCGAGCACCGTGCGCACCGGCGTGGTGTAGCGCTCGGTCGCGCGATTCCAGCGCTCGTGGAAGTCGAAGCCCACACGCTCGCGCACCCGCGTGTGCATGCGCGTGTTCGCCTCGTGGTTCCAGTCGATCAACGTCTCCCACAGGTCGAAGATCACCGCACGGATCTGCGAAGCACCTCCCACGCCCGCAGGATGTCCGCCTCGGTCGTCCGCTCGTTCCCGATCGCGAGACGGATGATCGTGTCGCCGCGCAGCTTCGTCGTCGCCACGAAGACCTCGCCGGTCGCGGTTGCTGCTCTCGCGATCTCGTCGTTGTCGCGCTCGACATGCCGAAAGCAGACGGTCGAAAACGGGTGCGGCGCGACGACCTCCCAGCCGGGCTCCGCGTCGATGAGCGACGCGAACAGCTCCGCGAGCCTGACATGCTCGCGAATCAGGGCGCGCAGGCCCTCCGCCCCGTACCAGCGGAGAACGAACCAGAGCTTGAGCGCGCGGAAGCGACGGCCGAGCGCCGGGCCGTAGTCCTTGATGTCGATCGCCTCCGACGTCGCCGCGAGATAGTCGGGCACGTACGCGAACGCCTCGTGGAACGCCTCCGGACGCCTGGTCCAGAGCGCGGAGCAGTCAACCGGGGTGAACAGCCACTTGTGCGGATTGACGACGACGCTGTCGGCCCGCTCGACGCCGTCGAGGCACCAGCGAAACTCCGGGCAGACGGCCGCCGAGCCCGCGTACGCGGCGTCCACGTGCAGCCAGACCCCGGCGGCCGCGCACCGGCGCGCGATCTCGGGGATCGGATCGACGGACGTGGTCGCCGTCGTCCCGACCGTCGCGACGACCGCCGTCACGCCGTCCAGGTCGAAGTCGGGAAGCATCCGGAAGTCGGCGTCGACCGGCACCTTCCGGTACGGGAGACCGACGAGACGCGCCGCCTTCTCGACGCTGAAGTTCGCCTGCTCCGAGGCGACCACGACTCCACCCGGCCGCTTCGTGCGCGCGGCTGCGAGCGCGGCGATCGTCGCTGTCGAGGCGGTGTCCTCGATGTGGCCGTGCCAGCCGCGCGGCAGCCCCAGCAGCTGCGCGAGCCAGTCCATCACCGTCACCTCGAGCTCCGTCGCCGCAGGCGACGACAGCCATGTGAAGGCGTTCACGTTCAGCGTCGCGATCAGCAGCTCGGCGAGCACGCCCGGCTCCGAGCCGGTGTTGGCGAACCACGCGAAGAAACGCGGATGGTTCCAGTGCGTCAGCCTCGGGACGATCAGCTCGTCGAAGTCGCGCAGCATCGCCTCGAACGACTCCCCTTGTTCCGGCGGCGCGTCCGGGAGCGTCGCACGCACTTCGCCGGGTGACACGCGCGGCGCGACCGGAAGCTCTGCGACCCGCTGCAGGTACGCATCCGCCCAGTCGGCGGCACGATCGAGATCGTCGCGAAACGTCACCGCTTCTTCTTCAGCTTCTGGATCTGCGCCCAGGTGCGCGTGTTCAGCACGTCGTCGGATGTGAGCCAGGCGCGGCGCGCCTGGCCGACACCGAGCTCGACGTAGCCGAGCGCGCCGATCTCGTGGCCGTCGGAGTCGATCACGAGCTTGAGGCCGGCCTCGCGCGCGGCCCGTGCATGGACGTCGGTCAGGTCGAGGCGATCCGGCTGCGAGTTGATCTCGAGGAACGTTCCCGTTTCGAGCGCCTTCTCGACGACCCGCTCGATGTCGACCTGCGACGGCGGGCGTTTCCCGATCTTCCGGTTCGTCAGATGCCCGATGGAGTCGACGTACGGCGACTCCATCGCCGCGAAGATGCGCTCGACCGGCGCGTGGTCGAACCGCGAGTGCACGGATGCGACGACCCAGTCGCGCGTCGCGAGCTCTTCGTCGGCGACGTCGAGCGTTCCGTCCGGACGGATGTTGACCTCGATCCCCTTGAGGATCCGCAGCGGCTTGACGAGCTCGTTCAGCGCGTCGATCTGCTCCGACTGGCGGTGCAGCAGATCACCGCGCAGCCGCTGCGAGTGGTCGCAGATCGCGTAGTAGGCGTAGCCGCGCTTGACCGCGGCGTCGACCATCGCCTCGAGCGGGTCCTTGCCGTCCGACCAGGTCGTGTGCGTGTGCAGGT
>JAICUZ010000246.1 GCA_025935595.1 Burkholderiales bacterium | reverse complement strand
GGGCGTGTCGATGAGGATGTAGTCGTAGCGATCCTTGATGGGCGCCAGCGCCTTCTCGAGAGCACGCTCGCGGCCGATCTGGCTCGACAGCGCCATGTCGGCGCCGGCAAGGTCGATCGACGACACCGCGACGTCCGCTTCGCATGCGTGGATCACATGCTCCATCGGCATTCGGTGGACGAGCACGTCGAACATCGACTGCTCGATCGAGTCCGGATTCAGGCCCTGCGACATCGTCAGGTTCCCCTGCGGGTCGAGGTCGACGAGGAGCACGCGGTACCCCGACTCGACGAACGCGACGCCGAGGTTGAGCGTGGTCGTCGTCTTCGCCACGCCACCTTTCTGGTTGGCGAGGACGATCACCTGCGCTTCGGCAGGGGCCGGCATGTTCGCAGGGCGAACATTCGGGCGCGGGAGAAGACGCGCGAGACCCATCAGTACCGCCATTTCGGGTCGCTCTACTGCATTCCTTCACTCTCCTTTCGAAGTTTCTGCACGGCCGCCCGAGCGCGAGCGTCGCCCTCCGCCCGCGCCCACGCCTCGGCCTCGGGGACGAGGAGACGCAACTCGTCGAGCACCACCCCCGGCTGCGCCGCCCCGCGCAGCCGTTCGATCCGCTCGAGCCGACGAAGCACCGCGTCCGTCTCGTCCATGCATCGACCGTAGCCGCGAACACGTCACGTGTCTGTTCCAGCTCTGTGCCGAATGTGAAAAACGAACCGACGGTCGCGCTAGGCGACGCGCAGAACGGACTGCGGGCGCGGCCGGAGCCCGAGCAGCGTCTCGTCGAGCGCCTCGACGAGCTCGGCGCGCGCGCCGTGCATCAGCACCTCGACGAGCGCACGGCGGACGGCGTCGTTGGCGATCCGGTCGAGGCGCTCGGCATTCAGTCCGGCAACGAGGTCGCTGCGTTCGTTCGTCTTGTCGGCGAGCAGGACGGCAGTGCGCATCGCGGCGGCCCAGAGACCGCCGTCGGCGCCGAACAGGCACGCGATCGCCTCGCGAAGCTGGCCGGAGCGGAACGGCTCGTCGGAGAAGAGCGACAGCTCCCAACGGTCGAGGGCCTCGGCGAGCTCGCGGTCGCCGTCTGCGAGCGTGAGCCGCTCACGGAGATCGGCGGCGAGCTTCGCGCGAACCTTGTCGAGACGAGCCGGCTCCCCACGCGGCTCGGTGGCGGCGATCGGCAGGAGCGGCGCCACACGCAACGGGCGGAAGTCGAGGCGCTCGAACACGACGGGGCCGGCGGCGATCGCGCCCGAGGTGGCGAGGCGCAGTGCAGTCACAGCGTCGGCGAGCTCAGCGGCCGCGTCGGGCGGATCCGATTCGTCGGGCGCAAGCTCGCGCCGAAGCTCGAGGACGAGCAGCCGGTCGACGTCGCGGCCGAACTCCGGCGGCATGAGACCGAGCGCCTCGGGCCACAGCTGTGAGATCTCGCCGCTCTCGGCGGGACGAAGCCTGATGTCGCCGCCGAGCTCGGCGTCCGAGCCGGCGGAGAGCCCGACCACCGGCGCGAGCGCGACGTAGGTCCGGGCGGAGCCGAACAGCGTGTGCTCGAGATCGGCGTAGGCGGAATCGAACGCGTCGTCGCGCCAGTCGAAGCCACCGCAACGCTCGGCCGTCCACGTGAGCATCGGCAGAAGGATCGAGCGGAAGAGCGCGTCGTCGTTCGTTTCCGCGAGCCCGGAGTGCGCGCGCGCGAAGATCGCAGCCGCCGGCTCTCGGCGCAGATCCTCGATCGCGTTGCGGGCGTCGGGCAGGCGCCGGAGCGTCGGCGCCTGCTCCTCCACGAAACCGCGCACGAGCGGGCGGTACTCGTACAGCGACGGGCCCTGCGTCGTCGCGTGCTCCTCGAACGCAAACGGCACTTGCGCTCCGCGTTCCGCGGCGAACGCGGCCAGGCAGAAGGCGCGCAGCGACTCGTAGAGATGCGGGGCGCGCAGCACGCAGACAACTACGCGCCGCGCGGGTCCTTCCCTGCCTGACAGCGGGGGCACCAGTAGGCGGTGCGGTTGTCGTCGCCGAGCCCCCAGGACGCAATCGGCGCCGAGCAGCGCGGGCACGGTTGCCCTGCGCGGCGGTACACGCGCCGGTCCTCGCGGCCGGTGTCGAGCGACGCGCGCATGAGCGTGGCGGCCGACTCGAGCGCGCGGCGGCGGTCCGGCTGGGAGACGTCGCGAAGCTTGGCCCACGGTGAGAGCTGCGCGTCCCACAGCGACTCGGCGAGCCACATGTTCCCGATCCCCGCGACGAGCGACTGGTCGAGCAGCGTCTCGCCGAGCGTTCGCGTGCCGTCAGCGCCACGCAGGCGCTGCAGGATCGCGTCGAGCTGCGGCGGCCGTTCGAGGATGTCGGGGCCAAGCCGACGTAACGCGCGATCGTGCAGCTCGAGAATCGGCCCGTTCCAGAGAACGCCCTCGAGGCGGTCGCCGCGCAGCACGAGCCACGGGCTGCCGACGCGGCGCTCGCCGCGCGGCCGCACGGACCAGCGGCCGGACATGCGCAGGTGCGAGCGGACGACGATCCCACCCGAGAATCGCAAGCGGAGGTTCTTGCCGATCGCCTCGACCGATTCGAGGGTACGCCCGTCGACGGTCTCGGCCACGCGCGTCACCCGGCCGCGCGGGTTCGGCGACTCGGCCGAGATGCGCTGGCCGACGAGCGCCTGGAGACGACGCGCCGCGCGGTGCAACGTGTCGCCCTCGGGCACGTTTCCACCGTAACGAGATCGGCGAGACTGTCGCACGTCGTGAGTCGTGGAAGCCGCACCCGCTCTGCCGCCGCCGGCGCCTGTGCCGCGGTCATCTGGGCAGCCGCCGAGCCGATCGACCGCCGCCTCCTGCGCAACGACTACTCGGACGTTGCGCTCCTCGGCAAGGCGGTGACTCGTTCGCGGGCGTGGCCGATCGTCGGGTTGGCGATGCACGCCGCGAACGGCGCCGTGTTCGGCCTCGCCTACCACGAGCTTCGCCGACGTCGCGAGCTGAGCGCAATGCGACTCGCGCTGTGCGAGCACCTCGCGCTCTTCCCGCTCGGTTGGCTGGTCGACCGGCGCCATCCGGCGCGCGGTCAGGCCGGCGTCGAACGCGTCTTCGGCGCGCGCTCCTTCGCGCAGGCGACCTGGCGGCACGCACTGTTCGGTGCAGTCCTCGGCCGGCTCGCCGACGAGTGATCCCGCCGGTCGTCCTCGCGCCGCTCGCGGGTGGGCCGTCGACGCCGGAGCTCGCCGCAGCGGTGGCAAGCGCGGGCGGGCTCGGCTTCGTCGCGGCGGGCTACCTCGCACCGGACGAGCTCGCGAGGCGGCTCGCCCGCGCGCGCGAACTGAGCGACGGGCCGCTCGGCGTCAACCTGTTCGTGCTCGAGGCGCAACCGGTCGACGACGACGCGGTGGCCGCCTACGCCCGCTTGCTCGCGGCGGAGGGCCATGAGGTCGGCGAACCGCGGTTCGACGACGATCACTTCGCCGAGAAGCTCGCGGTCGCGCTCGACGCCGGGGTCGACGTGATCTCGACGACCTTCGGGCCGCCGCCGGCAAACCTCGTCGAGGCGGCGCACGCGGCGAAGATCGCGGTGTGGGCAACCGTCGCCTCGGTCGACGACGCGAAGCGCGCGGTTGCGTCACGAGCAGACGTGCTCGTCGCACAAGGCAGCGAGGCGGGCGGCCACCGGGCGAGCTTCGACGACACGGACGAGCACGACACGCCGCTGCTCGAGCTGCTCTCAGCGCTGCGCGACGCGGTCGACCTACCACTCGTGGCGTCGGGCGCGATCGCCGACCGCACCACGGCCGCCGCGGCACTCGCTGCCGGCGCGGTTGCCGTGCAAGCAGGCACGGCGTTTCTCCTGTGCCACGAGGCCGGCACGAGCGCGCCGCATCGCGAGGCCGTGACGCGCGGCGGACCGACACGCATCACGCGGGCGTTCACCGGACGACGCGCACGAGGGATCGTCAACACGTTCATGCGCGACCATCCGGATGCGCCGTCGGCCTATCCACAGATCCACTACGTGACCGCGCCGCTGCGGGCGGCAGCGCGCGCAGCCGGCGATGCAGAGCAGATAAACCTCTGGGCAGGAACGCGCGTCGACCTCGCAAGAGAACGAGCGGCGGCGGATGTCGTCGCGGGGCTACGCCCGTAGCACCGCGCGCCGCGGCCCCGCGAGGAAACCGGCCTCGACGAGCAGCGGCATCGCGTCGCTCTCG
>JAICUZ010000153.1 GCA_025935595.1 Burkholderiales bacterium | reverse complement strand
CGACCGGAATGTGGGCCTCGGTCTCCGCACGCGCACGCAGGTCGCGGATAGTTCCCGGGTCGTCGACGACCGGATCGGTGTTCGGCATCGCGAGGATCGCGCAGTAGCCGCCTGCCGCCGCCGCTGCTGTCCCCGACGCGATCGTCTCCTCATCCTCGCGTCCAGGTGTGCGGAGGTGCACGTGCGGATCGACGAACGCCGGCACGAGGGTCTGTCCGGCCGCGTCGACGACGCGATGCTCGTTCGCGTCGAGCCGTTCGCCGATCTGCGCGATCACGCCGTTGTCGATGCGAACGTCGAGCACAGCATCGACTCTCTCGAGTGGGTCGACGATGCGCGCGCCGCGCACGACGATGTTTTCGCGTCCGGCCGGACCGGCGAGCATCACGCCACCCCCACAGCGGTCTCGACCGCGACCGGGCCCGCGGTGAGCAGGTCGTACAGCACCGCCATGCGGACGACCAGCCCGGCGCGCACCTGGTCGACGACGAGTGAAGCAGGCGAGTCGGCGACCCGTGGGTCGAGCTCGACGCCGCGGTTCATCGGGCCGGGGTGCATGACGCGCTGGCCGGCACCGACGCGCTCGGGCGTGATGCCCCATCGCGCCGTGTACTCGCGCAGCGTCGGCACGAAGCTCGCGCCGGCGAGCATGCGCTCCTTCTGCATACGCAGGACGTAGATGACGTCGGCGTCGGCGATCGCGGCGATGTCGTGCGAGACCGGTGCGAGACCGTTCGGCACGAGTGTCGGCGGGCCGACGAGGATCGCGTCCGAGCCGACGAGCCGGAGGGCCTGCACGAGCGACCGCGCAACCCGCGAGTGGGCGACGTCGCCGACGATCGCGACGTGCAGCCCGTCGAGCCGGCCGAATGCCTCGCGGAGGGTGTACAGATCGAGCAGCGCCTGGGTCGGATGCTGATGCTTGCCGTCGCCGGCGTTCACGACACGCGCCTTGGTGTTGTCCGCGACGATGTTCGCGGCACCCGCCTCGGGATGCCGCACCACGATCACGTCGGGGTCGTAGGAGGAGAGCGTGAGGGTCGTGTCCTTCAGCGACTCGCCCTTGTCCACGGACGAGCCGGCGGATTTGACGTTCAGCGTGTCGGCCGAGAGCCGCTTCGCGGCCAACTCGAAGGAGGACGAGGTTCGGGTGGAGGACTCGTAGAAGAGGTTGATCACGAGCCGGCCGCGAAGCGTCGGAAGCTTCTTCGTCTCCCGCTCCTGAGAGACCGCGAACGAGTGGGCGGTCGCAAGCAGCCGCTCGACGTCGTCACGTGTCAGGTCCTCGACCGAGAGCAAATGGCGGCGTTCTCGCCGCGGTGGGACGAGGTCGCCGGGGACGACGCGCAGCTCACTCATCGGGGCTCCCCTCCGTGACGAGGACGACACGATCGATCTCGTCGATCTCGTTCAGCTCGACATGGACACGGTCACTGTGCGCGGTCGGCAGGTTCTTGCCCACGTAGTCCGGGCGAATCGGCAGCTCGCGATGCCCGCGGTCGGCGAGGACGGCCAGCTGCACGCGATCCGGACGTCCGTACTCGATCAACGCGTCGATCGCGGCGCGGATCGTCCGGCCGGTGTAGAGGACGTCGTCGACGAGGATCACCGTGCGTCCCTCGAGCTCGAACTCGAGCCTCGTGTCGCGCACGATCGGCTGCGCGCGGCGCGGCGCGCTGCCCGAGCGGACTCGCACGTCGTCACGGTGGAACGTGATGTCGAGCTGACCGAGCTCGAGCTCGACACCGGAGCGCTCCTCGACGAGCCGGCGTAGCCGCTGCGCGAGCGGCACGCCGCGGGTGTGGATGCCGACGAGCGCGACCGACTCGAGGTCGTCGTTGCGCTCGATGATCTCGTGCGCGATCCGGGAGAGCGTTCGTGCGACCTGTTCGGCGTCCAGCAGAACTCGGTGCGCGGCGGTCGCGGCAGGGTGAGACATTCGACTCCTTTCCGGCCTCGCTGGACCGGGTTAAAGGGGGAGGTGCCGCCGCAGCATACGCGGACCGGCCGGACGGCGTCATCAATCATCTACATTCCGCGATCGTGGAAGGGCAGCTGCTCGAGCGCTACGCGAAGCTGGTCGCAGAGGTCGGCGCCAACATCCAGCCCGACCAGCAGGTGATCGTGATCGCGGCGCCCAGCTCGGCACCGCTCGTGCGCGCGATCGCGGTCGAGTGCTTCAAGCGTGGCGCGAAGTTCGTCGACCCGTGGTACTTCGATCCCTACGTCAAGCGGATCCGCGCGCTCGAGGCGAATCCCGACACGCTCGAGTTCGTGCCGCGCTGGTACCCGAAACGGCTCCTCGACATCAGCGAGGCGCACGGCTCGCGGATCTCGATCTCGCCGAACACCCCGCCTGGGCTGATGGCCGGCGTCGACCCGGCCGTGGCGGGCCGCGATCAGCTCCCGTCGATGCGTGAGGGCTTCGAGGTGATCAACGCCAAGACGACGAACTGGTGTGTCGTCCCCTGGGCGACCGAGGCGTGGGCGACGGTCGTCCATCCCGACCTCGACCCGCCGGCCGCACTCGCCAAGCTGAACGACGAGCTGGTCTACCTACTTCGGCTCGACGAGCCGGATGCCGCGGCCGCGTGGCGCGAGCGCGGCGCGCAGCTCCAGGACGTCGGCGCTCGGCTGACCGAGCACCGCTTCGACGCGCTTCGCTTCGAAGGCCCGGGAACCGACCTGACGATCGGCCTGCTTCCCACGTCACGCTTCGCCGGCGGCGGCTCGACCAACGTCGACGGCGTCCGGAGCATCTCCAACCTGCCGACGGAAGAGGTCTTCACGGCGCCGGATCCGCTGCGGGCGGACGGCGTCGTCTCGGCGACGAAGCCGCTCGACGTGAGCGGAGTTCTCGTGCGCGGGCTTCGCGTGCGCTTCGAAGCCGGCCGGGTCGTCGAGATCGAGGCGGACTCCGGCGCCGAGGCGCTGCGCGCCCGTTGCGCAAAGGACGAAGGCGCGTCACGCCTCGGCGAACTCGCACTGGTCGATCGCGAGGGGCGTATCGGCAAGTCGGGGATCACATACTTCAGCACGCTCCTCGACGAAAACGCCGCCAGCCACCTCGCGCTCGGCGGTGCGTATGCGACCTCCGTCGGCGACGAAGATCGCGAACGGATCAACAAGAGCGCGATCCACATCGACTTCATGATCGGCGCCGACGACGTCGCGGTGACCGGGCTCCACGCCGACGGCACCGAAGTGCCGGTGCTACGCGGCGGGACCTGGCAGATCTAGGGAGGAGTCCCGCGGGGGCCGTGCGCCTTTCCGGATGAGGTGCGGCTGACCGCGCTCTGCGAACGGAACCTCGATCACGTCGAAGTCGCGCGGAGCGACGGTCGCCGCGAACACCGCTTGCGCCTCCTCGAGCAGCTCGGGCCCGAAGTACCGGGGCGAGAAGTGCGTCAGCGCGAGCAACCGAACGCCGGCGGCCGCCGCGACCTCCGCAGCCTGCCGCGCGGTCGAGTGGAGCGTCTCCTCCGCGCGATCCCGCTCCTCCTCGGAGAACGTCGCCTCGTGGACGAGCACGTCGGCGCCCTCGGCGAGCACGCGGACCGTCTCCACCGGCGCCGTGTCGCCGGTGATAACGATGCGCCTGCCCTTGCGGGCCTCCCCGACCACGGCGTCGGGCGTGATGACCGCTCCGTCGTCGAGCGTCACGGACTCGCCGCGCTGGAGCTCCCCGCGCTCGGGGCCGAACGGGATGCCGAGCGCATCCGCGGCTGCCGCGTCGAACTCGCCGGGACGGTCCGGTTCGTCGAGCGCATAGCCCACCGCCGAAACGCCGTGGTGCACCGGGAACACGAGGATCCGGTAGCCGTCCCGCTCGAGCGCCTCGCCCGGCCGCACTTCCACCGTCTTCAGCGGATAGGTCACCTTGCCGAACACGCGCCGGAGGTCGTTGAAGAGCTCGCGGAGCCCGGGCGGGCCGTAGACGGTGAGCGGCACCTCCCGCCCGCGGAGCGCGAACGTCTTCAGGAGTCCCGGGAGGCCGAGCGTGTGGTCGGCGTGGTAGTGCGTCAGGTAGATCTCTTCGAGGTCGGGCAGCCCGAGCGAGGATCGCATCAGCTGGCGCTGTGTGCCTTCGGCGCAGTCGAAGAGCAGCCGGTCGCCGCCGCGGCGGACGAGCAACGCAGTCGGCGCGCGCCCAGCCGTGGGCGCGCTCGCCGACGTGCCGAGGAAGACGATGTCGAGGTCCACGGCTCGGGATTGTCGCAGCGTCCGCTACGGCAGACTGAGCCGTCGCAGCGGAAGTTACGGAAGCACGAGCCGTTGCCCGACCGAGACGTCGGCGCCGGGCAGGTGGTTCGCCTTCTCGATCCGCCAGACCGCCGCGCGCGGGTCGCCTGCGTAGTGACGCTGGGCGATCGACCAGAGCGTGTCGTACGGCTTGACCGTGACCACCTGCTTCCGGCCGTGCGCCTGGGACGAGTGCGCCGTGGCGCTCCAGACCAGCACCGCTACCGCAACGAGGATGAAGATCCGAACGAACATGTGTTCGTCATGCTACCGAACACCTGTTCGCTCTGTCAAGCCCAATGCGTCCACGAGCTTGCCGGCTCCGAAGCGAACCGGATCGTCGGCGGGCAGGCCGGTCTCCGCCTCTGCCTCGGCGACGGCGTTCCGAGCCCCGTCCTCGTCGAGGTCGCGCGTGTTGAGGGCGATCGCCCGCACCTGCGCCGGGCGGGCGAGCAGGCTGATCCTCTCGTGCAGCTCGACCAGGTCGGAGAGCGGCGGGATCGGATAGCGGTCGTCGCCGTCGACCACCGTCTCGTCGGCCTTGTGGCAGAGCACGTAGGAGTGAGGTGCCGAGCCGTGGATCAGCCCGAGCGTGACTCCCGAGTACGCCGGATGGAGCAGCGAGCCCTGGCCCTCGACGAACAGCACCTCGCCCCCGCGCCGGACGCCTTCGAGGACGAGCTGCTCGGCGGCGCCGGCGATGAAGTCGGCCACGACCGCATCGACGGAGATCCCCCACCCCGCGATCGCGATCCCGGTCTGGCCGGTCGGGATGAACTCGCTGCGAACACCGCGCGACTTCGACTCCCGATCCAGCTCGAGCGCGACGGTCATCTTCCCGATCGCGCAGTCGGAGCCGACCATGAGGATCGACGTGGCGTCGTGCGTCAGGTTCTCGCCGGTCGGCACGTTGAGACCTGGCGGAGCCCTGCGCAGGTCGCGCAACTCGACACCCTGTTTGGCTGCGAGCCCCATGAGCTCGGCGTCGTTCGTCAAGAACTCGTGCAGCCCGTTCTCGATGTCGAGTCCGGCGCGGATGCACTCCTCGAGCAGCGCGCGCCACGCGGGCGGGAAGCGACCGCCCTGCGTCGCGACGCCGACGAGTGCGGTCGTGGGTCCGAACCGCAATGCCTCGGCGACCGTGCGCACGAGCGGGAAGCCCTCGTGCTCCGTCGCGGCGCTCTGCGAGTCGAGCACGCACACGACGTCCTGCGGCGCGTAGCGGATGACGCCCCGGGCCGTCTTTCCGAAGTGCGGGTCGCCGGAACGTCCCTCGGCGAGGACGAGGAGCCTACGCCGGCGCAACGCCGAGACCCGGCCGGTCGGAGGGCAGCTGCACGCCGTCGACGAACTCGACGCCCGGCCAGGGGTCGTCGGCGAGCAGCAGGTTGCCGTCGAGGTCGACGTGATCCATGAGGCTCGCGATGTGCGCGCCGGGCGCGATCCCGAGACCCGACTCGACCATGCAGCCGAGCATCACGCCCAGTCCGAGGGCTCGCGCCGCGTGCACCATCCGTACGGACTCGCGGATCCCGCCCGCCTTCGCAAGCTTGATGTTGATCCCGTGCGCCCGCTCTGCGCACGCCGCGACGGTCGCAAGCCCGTGGCAGTCCTCGTCGACGTAGATCGGGACCGGCGAGCGGCGCTTCAGCTCCGCGCCGCCGGCGTCACCGGCTGCGAGCGGCTGCTCGCAGTACTGCAGCGTCGTCAGCTGTGGCAGGTACTCGAGTGCCTCGTCGAGCGACCATGCTTCGTTGACGTCGCACTGCAGCGGCAAGTCGGTCACCGCACTGACTGCCTTCACGCGCTCGACGTCCAGCCCGTCACGGCCGCCGAGCTTCAGCTTCAAGCGCTTGAACCCCCGGCCGAGGATCTTCTCGGTGCGGCGCGCCATGTCGTCCGGGTCGCCGAGCCAGATCGTCCACGACGTCGGCGGGCCGGAGCGACGCAGGCCGAGCAGCTGGTAGACCGGCCGGCCGATCAGCTTTCCCTGCAGGTCGTGCAGCGCGTGGTCGAGCGCCGCCCGAGCGGCGTCCTCGCCGGGTGGCAGCCGCTCGAAGATCTCGTCGAGCGCGAACGGGTCGTCGCCCGGATCGACCTGCTCGAGCCACGCGACCGCAGACTCCACCGACTGGTGGTAGTGGTCGAGCGGCGCCGCCTCGCCGAAGCCGGAGTGCTCGCCGTGCGTCAGCTCCACTTGCACGACGTCCGCAGAGTCATCGGATCCGCGCGAGATCGTGAACGTCTCTGCGAGCCGCACGGTCGTCGGCCGAGCCGTCAGTTCCACGCGGGCTAGACTACGCACTCCCCGCGCGCCCGTAGCTCAGGGGATAGAGCGTTCGCCTCCGGAGCGAAAGGTCGCAGGTTCGATTCCTGCCGGGCGCATCAGGTCACGGCGCCGCCGAGCGG
>JAICUZ010000323.1 GCA_025935595.1 Burkholderiales bacterium | reverse complement strand
TCACCGTGCCGTCGAGACCGAACGGATTGCCGATCGCGACGACACCGTCACCCACCTCGGCCTTCGAGCTGTCGGCGAGGGCGAGCGGGACGAGCTTGGAGGACGGCGCGTTCACGTGCAGCACCGCGATGTCGGTTGCCGCGTCGGCGCCGACGACGGTAGCGTTGTAGGTCGAGCCGTCGGAGAACTTCACCTTGACGGTGCTCGCGCCGGAGACGACGTGCTGGTTCGTGACGATGTCGCCCTTCGTGTCGTAGACGAAGCCGGTGCCTTCGGCTGCCCGGCTGCCGTCGTTCCCGAACGGGAACGACTGGTCCCCGCCCGAGCTCGTCGCGTCGATCTCGACGACGCTCTTCGTCGCGTCCTTCGCGATCTGCCCGACACTGAGGTCGGCGTTCGCGACGTTCGCGCCGGTGGCGGCGGTCGTCACGACGGTGGTCTTGGCGGAGCCGCCGTCGGACAGCGTGGTGATCGCCGCGCCCGCGCCGCCGCCGATGACGGCGGCCGCGGCGACCATGGCGACAATGCGGTTACTGGGCATCTCTCGAAGTCCTTTCGTTCGCGAGTTCTCCCTCCAGGGTTCCCCGCGTCGCTGTGCCGTCACTGAGGACGAGCTAAGAAGTTCCTGAGAAGGCAGAGTGCCCGAAGATGCCTGCGCCGCCGCCCGCCCTTCGCCATCCCGACTTTCGCCGCCTCTGGACGTCGAGCCTCTGCTCGGGGATCGCGATGCAGATGGCGCAGGTCGCAATCGGCTGGCAGGTCTACTCGATCCGGCACAGCGCGTTCGACCTCGGCCTGATCGGCCTCGCCGAGTTCGTGCCGGTTCCGCTCCTGGCGCTCCCCGCCGGCCAACTCGCCGACCGGCTCCCGCGGGTGGGCGTCGTGATGGTGTCGAGCCTCGGCGACGCGGTGGTCGCGACGTTGTTGCTCGTCGTAACGCTGCACGGAGCGCACCAGCTCTGGCCGTTCGTCGCGCTCGCCGCGCTGACCGGCGCGATCAGCGCACTCGGCAGTCCCGCACAGCGGTCGCTGACGCCCGAGCTCGTCCCCGAGGACCTGCTCACCGGAGCGCTCGCCTTGCGCTCGATCGCGGGCCAGGTGGCGACCATCGGCGGGCCGGCGTTCGGCGGGTTCCTGTTCGCGGTGCGGCCGGAATCGGTGTACGTCGCGTCCGCCGTCATGCTGGTCGTGTCGGCACTCGTGCTCTTGCCGGTGACACGTCCCGATGCGCCTCCGATGGCAGAGCGGGCGAACCTGCAGACGCTGTTCGCCGGCGTGCGCTTCATCCGCGGGACGCCGGTGATCCTCGGGGCGATCACGCTCGACCTGTTCGCGGTGCTGTTCGGCGGCGCGGTCGCGCTGCTGCCACTGTTCGCGAAGTCGGTCCTCCACACCGGGCCGTTCGGCCTCGGCGTGCTGCGCAGCATGGTCGCCGTCGGTGCGCTCGTCGCCGGGTTCCGGCTTGCGCAGCGGCCGCTTGCCGGACGCGCGGGCCGCACGCTGCTGCTCGTCGTCGGGACGTTCGGCGCGAGCATGGTCGTGTTCGGCCTGTCGCGGTGGTTCTGGCTGTCGGCGCTCGCGCTCGCCGTGAGCGGCTTCGCCGACATGTACTCGATGAACATCCGCTCGACGACGGTCGCCCTCGCGACGCCGAACCGACTACTGGGACGCGTCAACGCGGTCGAAAACGTCTTCATCGGCGCGTCGAACGAGCTCGGCGCGTTCGAGTCGGGCGCTGCCGCGGCGCTTCTGGGAGCAACTCCGGCGGTCGTCGCAGGCGGCGTGCTGACGGTCGCGTTGGCGCTCGTCTGGCCACGGCTTTTCCCCGCGCTCGCTGCGGTCGACCGGTTGTCAGCCGCCGGTCTTCGAGAAGTGCTGCCAGTCGGGCGAGCCGGTCCAGCGCCCGCCCCAGAGCCAACCGACTGACGCGAAGGCCCGAACGAGCACGCCGCCCGCGAGCGCCATACCGCGGCGGTAGCGCGAGCGGTCGAGGTACGCACGCCCGGCCGGCGGCAGCACGCGGCCACCCTCGAGATACGGGTTCTCGATCGTGTTCACGTCGATCGCCTCGCCGTAGGCGTGCACCGACCACCGTTTCGGCCCCGGCGCGACGGCGTAGCGGCAGTTGAACGCGGACGTGTTGTCGGCCGCCATCGACCTGTCGTCGCTCCCGCCGTATCGTGCGATCGGCTGCATGCGGTGGATCGGGAAGCGCGCGGCGTACAAGCGCCTGAACACGCTCTCGACATCGCCCGCCACCCGGCGGTTGACGACGAGCCTGCCGGTGTGCGCACGGCCGTCGAACCCCACGTACCTGACGGTCACAGCGCGCAGGTCGGCCGGGCCGACCGGGCAGCCGGCATGCCACGAGCGGCCGAGCTGCGACGCGGTGACGTTCGCGACGTGCGCGTGGAAGGGCGGCAGCGCGGGCATGCTTCCCGGAATGATCGCGCACTGCCCGCAAGTGGTCCACGTGGCAGCGGCGACGCAGGCGTCCACACACGCCGTGATCACGCTCACCTCCTGCGGCAAGCGTGTCGCAG
>JAICUZ010000332.1 GCA_025935595.1 Burkholderiales bacterium | reverse complement strand
GGGGAAGCCGATCGAGGACGTGCAGCGCGAGCTCGGCCTCGAACGCGTCGTCAAGCTCGCGTCCAACGAAGGGCCGTTCGGTCCGCTGCCCGCTGCGCTCGCGGCGATCGCGCGGGCGGCAACCGACCTGAACCGTTACCCAGACGGCGGCGCCCACGTGCTGCACCACGCACTCGCGGAACGGCACGGCGTGCCGGTCGCCAGCGTGTGCGCCGGTGCCGGGGCCGACGGCTGTGTCGACTACTTGAGCCAGGCGATCCTCGACCCGGGTGACGAGATCGTCTGCGGCTGGCCCTCGTTCCCGAGCTACGTCATCTACGCGCGCAAGCAGGGCGCGAACGCGCGGCTCGTACCGCTGCACGACCTTCGCTACGACCTCGACGCGCTCGCGGAGGCGATCACGCCGCGCACGAAGCTCGTGTACATCTGTCACCCGAACAACCCGACCGGCTCGATGAACACGACCGACGAGCTCGACGCGTGGTTCGAGCGTGTGCCGGAGCACGTGCTCACCGTCGTCGACCAGGCGTACTTCGAGTACATCGACCGCGACGACTATCCCGATGCGATCGAGCGGTACGTCAAGGCCGGGCGCGACGTCGTCGTGCTGCGGACCTTCTCGAAGATCTACGGGCTCGCAGGGCAGCGCGTCGGCTACGCCGTCGGGCCCGAGCGTGTGATCGCGGCAATGACGAAGGTGAGGCGCCCGTTCGACCTGACGACGACCGCACAGGTCGCCGCCGTCGCCTCGATCGACGGTGGCGCGGAGATCGAACGGCGGCGTGCGATCAACAGCGAGGGCCTCGTGCAGCTCGCGGAGATCCTGTCGGAGCACGGATTCGACCCGGCTCCGTCGGTCGGCAACTTCGTCTACGTCGACGTCGGCGGCGACGCGGCGGAACTGTTCGAGCGCCTGCTGCACGAGGGCGTGATCGTGCGGCCGCTCGCAGGGTTCGGGTCGCCGACGGCGATCCGTGTGTCTGTCGGCACTCCTGACGAGCTCGACGAGTTCGCGGGCGCGCTCGGCCGCATGCTCGCATGAGCCGTACGCTCGCTCGCATCCGCGACCGGACAGCCGTCTTCGGCAACGCCCGGTACCGCTTGCTGTTCACGGCGACGCTCGGCTCCGGGGTAGGGACCTATGCAGCCACGATCGCGCTCACTGCCGACATCGCCTCGCGCACCCACTCGACCTGGTGGGTGGCCCTGCTCTACGTCGTCACGTTCCTGCCGAGCATCGTGGTCGGTCTCGTCATCGGTCCGCTCATCGACCGGCTCTCGCGGAAGATGCTGATCGTCGCTTCCGACGTCGTGCGGCTCGGCGTCTTCGTCGTCCTGCCGTTCGCCGAGCACCCGGCACCCATGATCGTCCTCGCCACGGCAGCCGGGATCGCCAACTCCTTCTTCCGGCCTGCGGTCCTGGCGGGCGTGCCGAACCTCGTCGACGAAGAAGAGCTCGACGCGGCGACGACGCTCCTGCAAGGCACGGACTGGCTCGCCGTCGCAATCGGCCCCGTGATCGCCGGCACGCTCGTCAGCCTGTCCGGTGCCGACCTCGTCTACTGGCTGAACGCGGCGACGTTCCTCCTGTCCGCCATCCTGATCGTGCGCATCCCAGGTCGTCTCCTGCAGAGTGCGCAGGGAGTCACACGGGGGCACTGGCGCGATCTCCGCGACGGCTTCGCCGCGTTCCGTTCGTCAACCGCTCTGCGCGTGGCGTTGTACGGGCTCGGCCTGACGATGATCGCGACCGGGCTGGTCAACGTCAGTGAGTTCTTCCTCGCGAAGCGGTCGCTCGGAACGGGTGCGTTCGGCTTCGGGCTGCTCTGGACCGGGTCCGGCGTCGGTCTCGTCGCCGGCAGCATCGTCGTCGGGTTCCTCCTTCGCCGCCGCAACGTCCTCGACCTCTACATGTACGCGTTCGTGCCGCTGACGATCGGCATCATCGGCGCGGCTGCAGCGCCGACGATCTGGATCGCGGCTGCGGCGATGGTCGTCACCGGATTCGGGGACGGGCTGGCATTCCCGATGACGATCCTGATCGTGCAGCGGTACACGTCGGATCACCTCCGCGGGCGGGCGTTCACGGTCATCATCAGCATCCACAACGCGATGCTCGGCGTCGGGATGGTCGCCGCCGGAGCGCTCACGGAAGGTGTCGGCCCACGCTGGACATACATCACCGCCGCGACGTGTACCGCCGGGAGCGCGCTCGTCGTCGGGGCGCTGCTCCGCGACCGCAGTTCGCACGCGGTACCGCGCGAGGCGCCCGCCTGACGATGTCTGCCCGGCGCGAATGGACGCGGGAACGTCTCGTCGAGGCGCTCCGCGCCGGCGACCGGCGCGCGCTCGCGCGCGCGATCACGCTCGTCG
>JAICUZ010000282.1 GCA_025935595.1 Burkholderiales bacterium | reverse complement strand
GTGCTGCCGGCACACGTGGTGGTGATCGGGACCGCTGCCGGTCTCGTCGCGAGCGACGTGGTGCGTGTCCACGAACCGACGGTGCTGGCACTGAGCGCCGGACTCGTGTCGGCCGTGCTCGCGCCGGCCGGGTGGGCGCGAACCGCGCTCCTCGGTGCGCTGGCGCTCGCCGTGGCGTGGTGGTGGGGCAGCACGCG
This sequence comes from Burkholderiales bacterium, assembly GCA_025935595.1. Classification (GTDB taxonomy): domain Bacteria; phylum Actinomycetota; class Thermoleophilia; order Gaiellales; family Gaiellaceae; genus PALSA-600. Next base: position 3,397 of record JAICUZ010000282.1, on the reverse strand, counting down.
GCTCGACCAGCTCGACCACAGCGTCCTCGCGCCGCGGATCGGCACCGCCGACCGGTTCGTCGCCGTCACCACCGCCGAGGCACGGCACGGTGCCTTCGATCTCCGCCAGATGGCGCGGACGCGCGGTGAGCGGGTCGAGCTCGAGCTTCCGCTCGGGCGAGCACCGCCTCAGGGAGCGCGGCTGAGCGTCCTCGCGGTCGTCAAGGCCCCGCGCGGGCCGGAGCACGGTTTCGACGAGCGCACCTGGCTGCGCCGACAAGGAGTGCACGTCGTCCTCCACGTGGACGAATGGCACGTGGTGGGTCGGCGAGGAGGGCTCGGCGGAGTCGCCGACCGGCTCCGGCGGTGGCTCCGGCGCTCGTCCTCGCCCGGGCTCACGGGAGAGCGACACGCGCTCGTCGAAGGAGTGCTGCTCGGCGACGACGGCGACCTGTCCGACGGGTCCAAGCAGGCGTTCCGCCGTTCTGGGCTCTACCACCTGCTCGCCGTGTCGGGCCAGAACGTCGTGCTGCTCGCGACAGGCGTCCTCGCGCTCGCCGCTGCGCTCGGTATCGGTCGCGTCTGGGGACATGTCGGCGCGCTCGCTGCGATCGGCGCGTACGTGCTCGCCGTCGGGCCGCAGCCCTCGGTGATCCGAGCTGCGATCGCGGGCGCCGCGGTGTCGGTCGCCTGGCTCGTCGGTCGTCTGCGCGACGCGTGGCACCTGCTGCTCGTCGCCGCCTGCGTGCTCCTTGCGTGGAACCCGTACACGCTCTTCGACGCCGGCTTCCAGCTCTCGTTCGGTGCCGTCGCGGCGATCTTCGTTCTCGGCGGCCCGTTCCTTCGCGTGCTCGACGGATATCCGATGCCGGGCTGGCTGCGGGCCGCGATCGCGATCTCCGCGGCCTGCACGCTCGTGACCGCGCCGATCCTCTGGCTCGAGTTCGGCCGGGTCCCGCTCTACGGGGTGATCGCGAATGCCGTGGTCGAGCCCGCCGTACCGGTACTGCTCGCGCTTGCGTTCGCCGGGGCCGCGATCGCGCCGTTCGCGCCGAGCGCCGCAGTCGTGCTCGCCTGGGCGAACGGCTGGGTCGCCGTCTACATCGAGACCTGTGCCCGCGCCGTGTCCGCGCTGCCCGCAGCGCAGGTGTCCGGGCGAGCTGCGGCAGTTGCGGCCGCGTCGGCGATCGGCGGCGCCGGCCTCAGCTGGCAGCGGCTTCGGCGAAGCGCCAAAGGGTGATGTCCGTAACGGCTCGGTAGCCGATTCGCCGGTAGATCGAGTTCGACGTCGGATTCGCGAGATCCGTGTAGAGGAAGCAGAACCGCCGCCGCTCCAGGAGGTGCTCGGTGAGCGCCGCGGTCAGCGCCGACCCGTACCCCCGGCCACGCAGCTCGGGCGGCGTGTAGACCGGGCCGACGCGGAAGCCGTTCGGCGTCTCGCCGGCGTGTCCGGCGAGCGACACGACACGGCTGTCGTCCTCCCAGAGGACGAGCGACCCGATCCCCGCAGCACGGCCGTCGACGAAGCGCTCTACGTGAGCCTCCGGCGAGCCGGGCAGCGCCTCGTCGAAGAACTCCCGCATCCAGTCGAGCACGAGCGAGCGGTCTTTTGCGGCGTACGAACGCATCGCACCGGTGACATCCTTCGGGTGCACGACCGCCTCTGCTTCATAGATCCGCTCCTCGGTCTGCACCGACGGCGCCGCTCCGGTGATGCCCGCCCAGCGCTCGGCGAACACCCGGGCCACCGCGACGGGACCGCCCGCGGTGGGAAACGTCGCTCCGTCCGTCGCCAGTCGATCCGCCAGCGCGCCGACGATCGCCGGGTCGTCCACCGCCGACAGGACGAGCCCGAACGGCGGCGTCTGCGTCGCCACGGCCGCCACGTTCCCCGCGTCGTCCAGCGCGGCGTAGAGCAGTGGGTCGTCCGGCCCGTACGCGTGCCGGTCGGCTTCCAGGCGTGCCCGGAAGCCGAGCTGCAGGTTGTGCTCCGCCTCGCGGCGCTCGAGGAACGGGGCCACCAGCGCGAAGAACCGGGCGGGGTCGTCATGGCGCTCGATCCGCATCGTCGGCTTATCCTTGCAAGCGATGCCCGACGACCTGAAGCCGGTGTATCTGATCGCAGGCGGCGACCGCCCGAAGGTCGACCGCGCGGTCGCGCGATTGCGTGGCCGCTTCGACTCCGACGCCGTCGAGCTGCACGACGCAGCCGAGGCGACGGGGGAGGACGCGGTCGCCGCGTGCAACGCGCTCGGCCTCTTCGGCTCGGGCGCACGGCTCGTGGTGTTCGAGAACGTCGAGGCGTGGAAGGCGCCGGACGCGAAGTCGATCGCCGAATACCTCAAATCGCCGGCGCCCGGGACGACGCTCGCGCTCGTCGGCGGCGAGCTGAAGAAGGATTCGCCGCTCGGCAAGGCAGTCGCGGCGACGGGAGATCTCCTCATCTGGGACGTCCAGACGCGGGCGATCCACAAGTGGATCGCCGACCAGTTCGCGGTGCACGGCGCGAAAGCGGAGGCGGGCGCCTGTCGTCGTCTCGCCGAGCTCGTCGGCGACGACCTCTACGAGCTCGCGGGCGAGGTCGAGAAGCTCGCGACCTGGGCGGACGGGGAGGAGATCACGGACGCGAACGTCGACCTGCTCGTCGCGCCGCGCGCGGGGTCGCCGCCCTGGAACCTGACCGACGCGTGGGGTGCACGTGACGTCGGCGGGGTCCTGCGCGCCGCGGAACGGATGCTCGACCGGACCGGCGATCCGGTGTCGCGCACGATCCCGCGCCTCGTCGCCAGCCTGACGAACCACCTGCGACGCGCACGCCAGGCGCATCGTCTCGAGGCGGCCGGCGTCTCGTCTGCCGAGGCGGCGTCGAAGTTGGGCGTCAAGCCGTTCCCCGCGCAGAAGCTCTACGCGCAGGTCCGGAACTTCAGTGCGGGTGAACTGGACGCGGCGCTCATCCGCCTCGCGGCGCTCGACCACGCGCTGAAGGGAGGCTCCCGGCTCGCGAACGAGCTGGAGCTCGAGCGCGCGCTCGTCGAGATCACGGAGCCGCGGGCGGCGTGAACTAGGAGCTCGGGCCGGCGGCGAGTCTGGCCGCCTGCGACTTCTTGCGCGCCGCGGCGTTCCGGTGGAGCGCGCCGCGGGAGACCGCGCGGTCGATCAGCTTCACGAGCTCCCGGTGCTCGGTCTCGACCGCTGCGGTGTCGCCGCCGTCGGCGGCGGTCGCAAGACGCTTCGTCAGCGTCTTGATCGTCGAGCGGTAACGGAGGTTCTCGAGACGCTCCTCGGCGGCGATCCGGACCCGCTTCTTTTGTTGCTTGATGTTCGGCATCTCAGAGAAAAGCCCGCACCAGCGGGCGCGATCAGGGTACCAGAGTAACGTCTCGGCTAGTGGCCGACGACACGACCCCGGCGTTCGCAT
>JAICUZ010000047.1 GCA_025935595.1 Burkholderiales bacterium | reverse complement strand
CTCTACTTCGAGCCGTTGACGGCCGAAGACGTGGTCGAGATCATCCGGCGCGAGCAGACCAACGGCACGGTCAAGGGTGTCATCGTCCAGTTCGGCGGCCAGACACCGCTGAAGCTCGCGCGTGACCTCGAGACCGCCGGCTTCCGCATCCTCGGCACGCCCTTCGAGGCCGTCGACCTCGCCGAGGACCGCGAACGGTTCGGGGGTGTGCTGCGCGACCTCGGGATCGCATGCCCGGAGTGGGGGATCGCCGCGAGCGGTGCGCAGGCGGTCGACCTCGCCGGGCAGATCGGGTACCCGGTGCTCGTGCGGCCGTCGTACGTCCTCGGCGGCCGGGCGATGCGCGTCTGCCACGACGATGACCAGGTACGCGAGGCGTTTGCGGGCGTGCAGGGCCCGACGCTCGTCGACCGCTTTCTCGAGAACGCGGTCGAGATCGACGTCGACGCCCTCTGTGACGGCACAGACACCTACCTCGCCGCCGTGATGCAGCACGTCGAGGAAGCAGGCGTCCACTCGGGCGACTCCGCGTGCGTCCTGCCGGCCCAGTCGCTGACACCGGAGGCACTGTCGACGATCCACGACATCGTGCGTCGCCTCGGGCCGGCCCTCGGGGTCGTCGGCGTGCTCAACGTCCAGCTCGCGGTCTCCGACGACGACGTCTTCGTCCTCGAGGTGAACCCCCGCGCGTCGCGCACGGTGCCGTTCGCATCGAAGGCGACCGGGATCAACCTCGTCGCGGCCGCGTGCCGTCTCGCCGCAGGGGAGTCACTCGCGAATCTCGACCTCCCCGCAGAGCGGCCGCCGCGACAGGTGAGCGTGAAGGCGGCGGTGCTGCCGTTCGCGCGCTTCCCCGGCGCCGACCCTGTGCTCGGGCCGGAGATGCGATCGACAGGCGAGGTGATGACGAGCGCTGCCGACCTTCCGACGGCACTCGCGAAGGCGGAGCGCGCCGCCGGCAGGCCGCTACCGCGCGACGGTGCGGTCTTCCTCTCCGTCCGCGACGAGGACAAGGCGGCGGCGATCCCCGTTGCGGCCGCGTTCGTCGGCCTCGGCTTCATCCTCTACGCGACCGGCGGGACAGCCCAGACTCTCCGCAACGCCGGGCTCGAGGTGTTCGAGGTGCGCAAGGTGAGCGAGACCCTGCCGGTGCCGAGCGTCGTCGACCTGATCCGCCGCGGACGCTGCAATCTCGTCGTGAACACACCCGGCGGCGGCCCCGATCCGCGGTCGGACGGCTACCTGATCCGCGAAGCGGCCCTCACGGCGCGGGTGCCGTGCATCACGACCATCGCCGCGGCGACTGCGGCCGTCCACGCGATCGCGAACGCGCGCGCCGAGACCGCGCTGTCGCTTCAGGAACGGATCGATGTCGAGGCCGAGGCGCGAGCGTCGTAGCGTCGTCGCCGTCGAGGCGATCGGTGCCTACGTCCTCGTCCGTGTGACGCGGGGCTCCCTCGATCCAGGGATCCCCGGACAGTTCTTCATGCTCGAGGCGCCCGGTCGCGTGCTGCCGCGGCCCATGTCGCTCTGCCTCGCGCCGCGCGGCGAGCTCGCCTTTCTCCTCGACCCGATCGGGCCCGGCACCCGAGCGCTCGCCGCACTCGAACCGAACGACCGATTGCACGTCTTCGGGCCGCTCGGCAACGGCTTTCGCCTCGACGTCGAGCGTCCGCTGCTCGTCGGGGGCGGCATCGGCATCGCGCCGCTGCCCTATCTGGCGGAAGCACTCGAACAGCCGCCCGCGGTCCTCGGCTTCCGGTCGGAGCACCACGCGGAAGCGGCAGCGCTCTTGCCGGGTGCCGACGTCGTGATCGACCCCGTGCTCGTCACGGACGCGATGCCCGGCGGCCGCGACGTGCTCGCGTGCGGTCCCGAGCCGATGCTCGAAGCGGTCCGTGCGATCGCACCGGACGCGCAGCTCGCGTGGGAGGCGCCGATGGCCTGTGGGTACGGCGCGTGTTACGGCTGCGTCGTCGAGATCGACGGCGAGCTGAAGAGGTTGTGTGTGGAAGGACCGGTCCTGTGCAGCTCCTGAATGCGTCGGGTTGCCTCGACGCGCTGACGGCGCCGGACGTCGCGAGCTCGCTCGACGCCTTCGTCACCAAGACGGTCACGCCCGAGCCGCGCGAGGGGAACACTCCGGTTCGCATCGCCGAGACCGACTTCGGGATGCTGAACGCAATCGGGTTGGCCAATCCCGGCAGGGACGTTTTCGTTCGCGACGTGCTCCCGCGTTTGTGTGACGCGCTTGACGTACCGATCTGGGTTTCGGTCGGTGGCTTTACCGCGCGCGAGTATGCGGAGACGTGCGAGCAACTCGCGCGCGACGAGGTCGCGTGCGTGGAGTTGAACCTCTCGTGTCCCAACGTCGACGAGGCGCCCGAGTCGGCGGCGGAGATCGTCCGAGCCTGTCGTGACGTGACCGCAAAGCCGCTCTACGCCAAGGTTTCTCCGCACTCCTGGGACATGGGCGAGACGGTCCGCGCGATCGAAGCGGCGGGCGCCGACGGGCTGTCGCTGGTCAACACCTTGCGTGGCACGACGCTCGACGCGCGGCTTCGACCGACGCTCTCACGCGGCACCGGCGGCTACTCCGGTCCTGCGTTGCGACCGGTCGCGCTCGCGGCCGTGCTTGCCGCGCGACGCGCGACATCGCTGCCGATCGTCGGCATGGGCGGCGTCGAAACGGGGCGGCACGCGCTCGAGCTGATTGCGTGCGGCGCGACACACATCGCGCTCGGGACCGTGCTGTTCGCGGACCCCGATGCTCCGACGCGCGTGCGGACGGAGCTCGCGGCGGAGATCAAGTCACTCGGATCCGGGTCGGCCGAGGACGTCTTTGGCGTCGCGCTCGATGCCGTTGCCAGCGAGGTAAACTCAGCGACACGTTGAGAGTTGCACGCGGCGAATAGGTTGGTAGGATGCTGCGCTCATGGTGCCGCCGCAGACACAGGTGCAAGCTCCGGTCCGCTCACTCGATCAGCGGATGGAAGCCCTGAAGAGAGCGAATGACATCCGTGTCAAGCGTGCGCAACTGAAGAAGGACCTGAAGTCGGGCTCGGTCTCGATCGAACAAATCCTCGGCGAGCCGCCCGAGTTTGTCTCGACCGCGAAGGTGTTCGACATGTTGATGGCGGTGCCGAAGTTCGGTCGCGTGAAGGCTGCGCGCCTGCTCAACCAGTGCCGCATCAGCCAGTCGAAGACGGTCGGCGGCCTGTCCGACCGACAGCGGCACGAGCTGATTGGCCTCTTCAACCACCGGTAGTCCTACGGCGCGTCCCGTCTTTGTCGTGACCGGCCCGTCCGGCGCCGGCAAGGGAACACTCATCGAGCTCGTCCTGCCGCGGTTCCCCGAACTGGCGCCCGCAGTCTCTGCGACGACGCGTGAGCAGCGACCGGGCGAGGAAGACGGTGTCCATTATTGGTTCCTCGACCGCGACGAGTTCGACCGACGTGTCGACGCCGGCGAGTTCCTCGAATATGTGGACTTCGTCGGCAACCGCTACGGGACACTGCGGAGCGAGATCGATCGACTCCGCGAGTCGGGCAAGGCGCCGCTGCTGGAGCTCGAGACCGAGGGCGCGAAACGGGTCAAGCGCCGTGTCGAGGGCGCGGTGACCGTGTTCGTCACGGCTCCCGTGGACGAGCTCGAGCGGCGACTGCGCGACCGCGCGACCGAGAGCTCGGGGGTCATCGACGACCGCCTGAGCGTCGCGAGAAAGCAACTCGACGAGGTGACCGACTTCGACTACGTGGTCGAGAACGACGACCGGACAAGGGCTGCAGAGGCGCTCGCAGCGATCGTCGCCGAGCATCTGGGCAGTCCCGCTACCATGGCGCGACCATGATCCATCCCCGCATCGATGAGCTTCTCGATCAGGTCGACTCGCGCTATGCGCTCGTGATCGTCGCCGCCAAGCGCGCGCGCCAGATCAACAACTACCACCACCAGCTCGGTGAGGGGACGTTCGACGAGTTCGCGCCGCCGCTGATCCAGTCGCGCTCGAAGAACTACCTGACGATGGCCCTCGAAGAGACTGCCGAGGGCAAGATCGTCTACAACTACACCTCGACGGCCACCAAGTAGGCACCATTCCGGCGTGAGCCGGATTCTCTTGGGCGTCACCGGCGGGATCGCCGCGTACAAGGCGTGCGAGTTGACGCGGCTGCTCGTGAAACGCGATCACGAGGTGATCCCGCTCGTCACGCCGGGCGCACAGCGGTTCGTCGCCGAGGAAACGTTTCTCGCGCTCGCGCGCCGACCGAAGAGCGAGGACGTCTACGAGCACCTGACACGGGCCGATCTGCTCGTCGTCGCGCCCTGCACCGCGAACACGCTCGCCAAGCTCGCCTCTGGGATCGCGGACAACGTCTTGACGGAGGCGGCGCTCGCCCACCGCGGTCCGATCCTCGTCGCGCCGGCGATGAACCCGCGCATGTGGGCCAATGCCGCGACCCGGGCGAACGTCGAAATGCTCGTCGCGCGCGGGGTCGAGCTCGTCGGCCCGGACGAAGGCGAGATGGCGGAAGGTGAGTGGGGTGTCGGTCGCATGGCCGAGCCGGAGGAGATCGCCGCGCGCGTCGCACAGTTGCTCGCTCCCGGCGCACTCGCGGGCCGGCGCGTGCTGGTCACCGCAGGCGGGACGCGCGAGCCGCTCGACAGCGTGCGGTACCTCGGCAACCGTTCGTCGGGCCGTATGGGAGTCGCGCTCGCCGAGGAGGCTCGCCGACGGGGCGCCGACGTGATTCTCCTCGCCGCGAACCTCGCGATCCCGGCGCCGCACGGCGTCGAGACGATCCCGACCCCGACCGCGGAGGCGATGCGAGACGCGGCGCTGGCGCTTCCCGACGTCGACGTCCTGTTGCTCGCTGCGGCAGTCGCCGACTACCGCCCGGCCGAAGCGCTCGCCGCGAAGCGCCCGAAGGACGATCACGGGTGGACGGTGGAGCTCGCGCCGACCGACGACATCGCGAGGCTGCTCGGCAGGCAGAAACGCGAGGGGCAGCTACTGGTCGCGTTCGGCGCGGAGCACGGTGACGAGGGACGGGAACGGAAGCGCACGATGCTCGACACGAAGAACGCCGACCTCGTCGTCTACAACGACGTCGGCCGCACCGACATCGGCTTCGACGCCGCCGACAACGAGGTCGTCCTGATGACGCGAGACGGAGACCGGCCCGTCGGGAAGTCGTCCAAGCAGTCGGTCGCTGCCGCGATCCTCGACGAGGTCGAAAGGCTCCTGCAGAAGCAGTGGTGATCCGCGAGAACGTCCCGTATCTCCGATGACCGAGAGCGCGTACGACTTGTTCCGTGAAGGCCAGAAGCGGCTCCGGACGGGGCTGACGGCGCAGGCGACCGTGCCGCTCGAGAAGGCCAAACGGCTCGAGCCGGCGAAGGCGTCGATCCGCGAAGCACTGGGCATCGCCTACTTTCGGCTCGCTCGGTGGCGCGACGCGGAGCATGAGTTTCGGAAGATCGTCGAAGAGCTGTCGCCCACCGATCACTACGCCCACTACGCGCTCGGCCGCGCGCTCGAGCACCTGGGCAAGAAGGCGGAGGCAAACGGTCACTACAAGCTCGCGAGCTCGATGAAGCCGAGCTCGGAGACGTACTCGTCGCGGATCCTCGACCTCGATTGAGAGCGGTCGTGCAGCGGGTCGCACGGGCGTCGTCGACACCGGGCGGCTCGATCGGGCCCGGCCTCGTCGTGCTGCTCGGGATCGCAGACGGCGACGGTGAGGCCGGCGCCGTCCGTCTGGCGGAGAAGATCGCGCGACTGCGCATCTTCCAGAACGAGGACGGCAAGTTCGACCGTTCGCTTCTCGACACGGCCGGCGCCGCGCTCGTCGTCTCGCAATTCACGTTGATCGCCGACACGGCGAAAGGGAACCGCCCGTCGTTCTCCGGCGCCGCGCGGCCGAACGTCGCCGAGCCGCTCTATGAGCGGTTCTGCGACGCGCTGCGCACGCTGGGCGTCGAGGTCGAGGCCGGTGTGTTCGCCGCGCGCATGCAGGTCGAGCTCGTGAACGACGGCCCCGTGACCATCGTGCTCGAGGTGTAGCGGAACCCGCTAGCGTCCGGGTCGTGATGGGTGCGCGCCTCGTCACGGTCGGAGGGGTGATGCTGTACCTCCTGGTCCTCGTCGCGTTGGGCGGTCACGGACACTGGGGCCGACTCGGCGTTTCTCCCGGTACGAGGAGGTTCGAGGACTTGCGGTCGGTCACGACCGGCTGGGAGTGCACGCGCCGCGGCATTCCCGTGCTCGCCCGGAACCCGTGCGACCCGCTCAAGCGGCCTGCGAACTATCCGCAGATCTGGATGCGACTGTCGTTTCTCAAGCTCGACCACGACGTGGTCGCGCTGGGCGTCGTCGTAGTGGCTATCGCGGCGCTCGCGGCACTGTCGATCGTTCCCGCGGAGGCTCCATCGTGGACGGGGGTGGTCTATGCAGGTGCGATCTGCTCACCGGCGGTCATGCTCGGCTTCGAGCGGGGCAACGTCGACCTGTTGCTGTTTGCGTTTGTCGTCGCCGCGGCGCTCGTCCTGCGCTGCGGGTTACGCGGGTCGGTCGCGGCGCACGGTCTGATCCTGGCGGCGGCGATCCTGAAGCTCTTCCCGATCTTCGCGGCCGGGATGTTCGTGCGCCGCTTGCATCGACGACGAGACCTCGCTCTGCTCGTCGGGTTGCTCGGCGCCTTTGCCGTGTACGCGTTGGTGATCCTCTCCGAGATCAGGACGATCGGGCGTGTCGTCCCGCAAACCGATTTGCACTCCTACGGCGTCCACACGTCCGCCGTCTGGTGGTCGACGGAGGTGCCGCCGCACTCGGCCAGGTTCTGGGGGTTGTCGTTCGTCGCTGCCGCGGCGGTGCTTGCGCTTGCCTTCCCGCCACGGCTTCGCCCCGATCCGTCGACAGAGGGCGAGTCCGAGCAGCGCGATCTCGACCTGTTCTGGGCGGGTGCTTCCGTCTATGTGCTGACGTTCGTGCTCTTCCAGAGCTTCGACTACCGGCTGATCTTCTTGCTCGCCACCCTGCCGCAGTTGCTTCGGTGGTCGATCGCCGGGAGCCGGCTTGCCGTCACGACGCTCGCATTCATCTTCCTCACGCTCTGGCTCGCGAGCCCGTGGACGGGGGTGCCGGTGCTCGGCTGGGTCGAGAGCGGCTGGCGCTACCTGACGGCGTTTCACCCGGTTGCGAGCTACAACCCGCTCAGCGCCGCCGCAACTGCGCAACTCCTGCTTTCGTTCTTGCTCGTGGCCGCGCTCGCAGGGTCGCTTCCCATGAGCGTCTTGCCGCGACGCCGCTAACCCGCGATCAGTGCACGGAACTCCGCCTCCGCTCGGATCGGATCGAAGTCCGAGTCGTTCGCTGCCATCTCCCGGAAGCCGTCCCACCGCTCGATCGCCTGCCGCAAGTGGTCGAGCGCAGGCTCGCTCAGGCCGGCGAGGCTCTCGCAGCACGCGACATTGAAGAAGAGAAACGCCTCGTCGGGGTGCTGAGCGACGAGGCGGCGACCGACTGCTGCCGCCTCCGCGTACTGCCCCGCCTCGTACAGCGCGCGGGCCGGATCCCACAGTTCGCGCGCGTAGCGCTGGACGGAGTCCGGCAACCCGACCCAAGGATGCCGCCGCCAGTCGTAGCCCGACTCCGTCGGCGGTGGAAACATCGGGTCGGCGAAGGCGCCCGTCGAGACGACGATCAGATCGGGATCGTCGGGCTCGGTGTAGAAGACCTGCGAGCCGCACTCGGGACAGAAGTGGAACGCGTGCTCCTTCTGGTCCGACTCGTCGGAGATCCGGGAGTAGCCCTTGAAGCGGCCGGTGACCGTGACCTGCTCGGCCCTGAATGCCGCCTGCATGCCGAATGCGCTTCCGGTTCGCCGCTGGCACGCGAGGCAGTGGCAGATCGACGTCGCGAAGGGCTCGCCCTCGACTTTGAGCCGCAGCTGACCGCAGTGGCATGCCGCTTCACGCGTGATCACACCCACGAGCCTAAAGTCGCAGGCTTCGGCCGTCGATAGCTCTTGCGGGCGCGGCCGCGCAAGGGGAGAGAATTTGCGCGCCGCGCCCGTTTCTTTCGGGGTCTCTGCTACCTTTCTGCCACCACAGTTCGAGCAGTTTTCGAGGTGGGCGCGTCGCGCCCATTTTGCGTTAGAAGGGGTGGTTTCTCGACGGTGGCCACGACACCGCACCAGAAGGAACGGGAGTTGCAGCGCGAGATCGCTCGGTCGGTCGAGTCGGCCCTGCCGGGGGTCGAGGTGCTCGCGTTGGAGCTCACCGGCAAGGAGCGGTTTTGCGTCTACGTCGACCATCCCCAGGGTGTCGACCACGGGCTTTGTGAGCGGGTGACCGGCGTGCTCCGGCGCTACCTGGACAACTACAGCGTCGAGGTGTCGTCACCGGGCCTCGACCGTCCGCTGCGCACGCGCGCGCACTTCGAGCGCGCGGTCGGACGGAACGTGAAGGTGAAGACCGCGACGCAGAAGGCGCGCGGCGAGGTGGTTGCGGCAGGCGAGCGATCGGTCCAGATCCGTACCGGACCGAATGCAGCAGACATACCGTACGACGAGATCGTGCGGGCCAATCTGATCGATGAAGGGAATGACGGATGAGCCAGGAGATCGTTGACGCGGTTCGCGAGATCGAGCGCGAGAAGGGAATCGAGAGCGGCACGCTCGTTGCAGCGCTCGAAGACGCGCTGCTCGCCGCCTACAAGAAGACGCCCGGCGCGACACGCCATGCCACTGTGGAGCTCGACGACCGCGGTGACTTCCGCGTGTACTCGATCGAGATCCCGGGCGACCTCGAGGAGCGGCTGATCGACGAGGCGCGCGAGCGCGCACTCGACGAGCTCGAGCGTCTCGAGGAAGAGACGGGCGAGAAGAACCACACGCTGCTTTCCGACGACGACCTCGAGCTCGACTGGTCCGAGGTCCCCGACGACCTGATCAAGCGCGACGACGTGACGCCGGACAACTTCGGCCGCATCGCGGCACAGACTGCGAAGCAGGTCATCCTGCAACGGATCCGCGAGGCGGAGCGCGAGATGATGTACGACGAGTACATCGACCGCGTCGGCGAGGTCGTGACCGGCATCGTCCAGCAGACCGGTGACCGGCGGAACATCCTCGTCGACCTCGGCAAGGTCGAGGCGCTCTTGCCGGGGCCCGAGCAAGTCGACGGCGAGCGCTACGAGCAGGGCTCGCGCATCAAGGCGGTCATCCGCGACGTGCGCACGGGCACGAAAGGGCCGCAGGTGATCCTGTCGCGCCGCGACCCGGAGCTGATCAAGACGCTGTTCGAGCTCGAGGTGCCGGAGATCGCCGACGGCCTCGTCGAGATCCGCGGCGTCGCCCGCGAGCCGGGCTACCGCTCGAAGATCGCAGTCGAGTCGCATGCACAGGGCGTCGACCCGGTGGGTGCGTGCGTCGGTCCTCGCGGCTCCCGCGTGCGCATGGTCGTCTCCGAGCTGCGCGGCGAGAAGATCGACATCATCCCGTGGAACAACGAGCCTGCGCGGTTCGTCGCGAAGGCGCTCTCGCCGGCGCGCGTCCGCGAGGTGTATCTCGACGACGAGGGCCGCGAGGCGACCGTCGTCGTGCCCGACGACCAGCTCGCGCTCGCGATCGGCAAGGAAGGCATGAACGCCCGCCTCGCCGCGCGTCTCACCGGCTGGAAGATCGACATCACCTCCGACAGCGAATTCGCGCAGCAGGAGGCTGAGGCGGCCTTCGGCGGCGAGGACGGCGAAGAGGGCGACTTCTCCGGTCGCTGCGCGGCGGTGCTCTCGAACGGGAAGCGTTGCCCGAACGCTTCGCTGCCCGGCTCGAAGTACTGCGGCGTGCCGGCCCACCAGGAGCTCGCGACACACGAGACCGACGACGAGGACAACCCGATCGTCACCGAGAGCGAGCCCGAGCTCGAGGCGCTCGCCGACGTGTCGGCCCCCGAGGCCGTCACCGAGGACGCCGCGGCGTTCGGCAACCCCGAGCCCGAGGAGTTCCCGGCCGGTCCGGGCGACGCCCCGGTCGAGGTGAGCGTCGACGACGAGTAACCCGATCCGGACCTGTGCCGGCTGCGGCCGCCGCGCACCACAGGCGGAGCTGCAGCGCTTCCACGAGGAGGCGGGATCGCTGATCCCCGGCACGGGTGACGGACGCGGTGTCTACACGTGTCACCGCCTGCCATGCTTCGAGCGGGCTGTGTCCCGCCGGGCGTTCAACCGCATCCTCCGCATGACCGTCCGCGTCGACCCCGATCTCTCGCGTCTCTACACTGGTTCGTGACGAAATGGCCAACGGCAAGCCGAACAGACCGATCAGACCCCGCGGAGGCGGCCCGAAGGGGCGCCGTCGCGTCGTCATCGACGGCGGCGGTGGACGTCCCGGAACGGGGCAGCGCCAGCGGCCGAGTGACCGTCCGGCCGATCGTGGCCCGCGGCAGCCGCGCGAGGTCGCGGCACCGACCGGCCCCGCGACCGTCGAGTCCGGTGTCACGCTGCGCGACTTCTCGCAGGCGCTCGGCGTGGCGATGCCGCAGATCATCAAGCTGCTGATGAACCTCGGCACGATGAAGACCGCGACGCAGTCGCTCACCGACGACGAGGTGTTGGTGATCGCCGCCGAGCTCGAGCGCGAGGTGACGATCAAGCACGCGGAGGACGACGACTCCGAGCCCGAGGTTTTCGAAGACGCCGAGGACACGCTTCAGGCGCGGCCGCCGGTCGTCACGATCATGGGCCACGTCGACCACGGCAAGACGACGCTCCTCGACGCGATCCGTCAGACCTCCGTGGTCGCGACCGAAGCCGGCGGCATCACGCAGCACATCGGCGCGTACCAGGCCGATCACGCCGGTCGCCTCATCACGTTCCTCGACACGCCGGGGCACGAGGCGTTCACCGCAATGCGCGCCCGCGGCGCGAAGGTGACCGACATCGCCGTGCTGGTCGTCGCCGCCGACGACGGCGTCATGCCGCAGACGAAAGAGTCGATCTCGCACGCTCGCGCTGCCGAGGTGCCGATCGTCGTCGCGGTCAACAAGATCGATTTGCCCGACGCGAACGCGGACCGCGTGCTCACCGAGCTCGCCACCGAGGGGCTCCAGCCGGAGGAGTGGGGGGGCGACGTCCAGATCGCCCGGGTGTCCGCGAAGCAGGGCGAAGGGCTCGACGATCTCCTCGAGCGCATCCTGCTCGTCGCCGACGCGGAGCTCGACCTCCGCGCGAACCCCGACGCAGAAGCGTCCGGCCCGATCATCGAGTCACGGCTCGACGTCGGCCGCGGCCCGGTCGCGACGATGCTGATCCACCGCGGGACGCTCAAGGTGGGCGACGCGATCGTCGCCGGTGACGCCTGGGGCCGTGTTCGCGCCCTCTACGATTACCGCGGCGAGCGGATCCAGGAGTCGCGTCCGGGCGAGCCCGTCGAGATCCTCGGCTTCGACCGTCCGCCGCCCGCGGGCGAGCTCGGCCGCGTCGTCGAGAACGAACGCCGCGCGCGCGATCTCGCGCAGCAGCGGGGCGAGCGCCTGCGCCGCGAGGCAATGGCGAAGCAGCGGACCGGCGGCGTGTCGCTCGAGAAGCTCTTCGAGCAGATGGGCACCGGCGCGGTCGCGGACCTGAACATCGTCGTCAAGGGCGACGTGCAGGGCTCGGTCGAGGCAATCGTGTCCGAGCTCGGCAAGATCCAGCACCCCGAGGTGCGGGTCAACGTGATCCACACCGGCGTCGGCGGCATCACCGAGAACGACGTCAACCTGGCCGCGGCGTCGAGCGCGATGATCGTCGGCTTCAACGTGCGTCCGTCCGCGGAGGTGCGAGGCGTCGCTGAACGCTCCGGCGTCGAGATCCGCCTGTATCGCGTCATCTACCAGCTCACCGAGGAGATCGAGCAGGCGCTCGTCGGCATGCTCTCGCCGGTCGAGACCGAGGCGATCCTGGGCGAGGTCGAGGTGCGGGCGCTCTTCCGCGCGTCGCGCGTCGGGACGATCGCCGGCTGCATGGTCACGAGCGGGATCGTCCGGCGCAACGCGAACGTGCGCATCTTCCGCGAGGGCACGCGGATCCACGAGACGACCGTCGCGCAGCTGCGGCGGTTCAAGGACGACGTCCGCGAGGTGACCGAGGGTTTCGAGTGCGGCATCCTGCTCGAGGGCTTCAACGACCTGCGCGAGGGCGACGTCTTCGAGGTGTTCGAGACGCGCGAAGTCGAGCGCACGTCGCTCGACGAGCCCGCTGAGTGAATCAGTCCGGCTTCG
>JAICUZ010000104.1 GCA_025935595.1 Burkholderiales bacterium | reverse complement strand
GGCTGGGCTCGAGATCCTCGTCATCGGCGCGCCCAACCTCGGCGACGATCCGCGCGGCGACGTCGATGGTGAGCGCGGCTGGTGGGCCGGCTAGAACCGCAGGCTGCGAGATCTACCGGCTGAGCCGCGCGAGCACGCGCGCCGCGACTGCGGAGCCCAGCTGCTTGCCGGCCGCGGCGTCTGCGGGCAGCTCGGTGCCCTGCTCGACGCCGACGTTTGCAGCACCGGCTGCGCGCGCTGCGAACGCCTTGCCGAGCACGCCCTCGGCTGCCGCGGAGAACGCCGCATTCGTCGACGGATAGCCCGGCGACGCCGGGGTCGGAGCGGGCGGGGCCCAGCGGTCGCCGCGCACCCAGCGGCTGCCGACTCGCACCTCGATCGTCTTACCGGCCCGACGGGTCAGCCCGGCGACGACCGGAAGGCGCCCGTTGAACGCGAGGTAGCGGATCATCGAGATCGGCCGCGGTGTCTGATACGTGCGCTTCGCGCCGTACGCGGCGACTGCGGCGTCGTTGAGCGCTGCGTTGAGCGCGAGGTCGACTTCGACGTCACGGCGAAGATCGCCGGGAGGCAAGCCGTCGAGCGCCGCGTTCCATCCGGCCGGCGACGGATCGACGTTCGTCGAACGCGACGACCCCGCGGTCGCACGGATCGCGGCGATCGCTGCCTCTCTATACGCCGCACCGTCCGGGTCGCCGACCTTCGGCGCCGGCACCGCGACCTTGCCGGCGAACGTCCGCACGCCACCCCACTGCGAGCCGACGAACGACTGCACCGCCGCCGGCACGGCGCCCGAGCCGCGCGGCGACACCTGCGCGAGTGCGAGGGGCTGCCAGAACGTCGCGTCGTGCACAGTCGAGCCGGCCTGCGCCACGATCAGCGGCTGGTTCTGCGGCGCGTAGGTCGGATCGGCGTAGTGCAGCGACTCGTTGGAGCCGTCGTGTCCGCCGGAGGCGATCGCCTCGGCCGCGATGCGGTTGCCGAGCGCGGCGCCCGCGCCGCCCCGCGCCGTGTAGTTCGGCGAGTAGCAGAGCGCACGCAGCTGCTTCGAGAGCAGCCCGAACGTCTGCGAGAGGTTCGAGGCGTGCGATGCTTGCCACAGCAGCAGGCGGTACGCGGCGAAGCTGATCGCGGCGTTCCGGTCGCTCGACGTGTGCGCGAGCGAGTACGCCTGGCGCATCGCGAGCGCAAGGTCGTACAGGTCGCGTGCCTGCACCGGCTCCGGCGCAGCGCCTGCGCGGAGCGCGGCGACCGCCGCGTCGTTCCAGACGCGCGCGACCGACCGTCCGCCCGCAGCCGACGAGCACCCGGCGATCGCCGCAACGCTCGCCGCCGGGGCGGTGGGCAACGTCGCCTGCGGGGCGAGGACGGTGACGACGCGATCGACCGGCACGTTCGCGAGCCGCGTGTATTGCCCCGACGTGGAGCGGACGACCAACTGCGCGACGCGCGTCGCCGAGCCGAGCCCGAAGTGGACGCGGGGATCCTCCGACGAGAGGTAGCTGCTTCCCGCGCGAACCTCGCCCGAGATCCGGCGGCCGCTCGGCAGGATCGCCGTGACGACCGCACCCGGCGAGAAGCGAGTCAGCGCGACGTCCAGCCAGTGACCGCTCGGCTTCGTCGGCTGGAGCAGCACGAGGTTCCCGCCGATCGTGTTGATCGCCACCTCCTGGCGGCCGTCGTTCCACGCGTCCGCGACTGCGAGACCGCGGCCGTTCAGCCGCACGTTCCCGAGGACGGACGCGGTGTTGTCGCGCAGCGCGCCGCGTTGGTTCTGGGCGAGCACGCGGACCGTCTCGGCGTCCTGCGCGAGGTTCGTCACCGGGATCGCCCCGGCCGTCAAGACGAGATCGAGCCGGCCCGTGTTCTGGAGATCGACCCACGAAGCACCCCAGCCGGCGAAGCCGCGGCCGAGCCCGGGGTCGACGCTCGGACGGTCGTTCGAGAACGCCGCCGGACCGCTCCGGCGGTAGGCCGCGGACGGTTCGCCGCGCGAGTTCGTGACGAGTAGCCGCCCGTCGCGGGCGGCGATGCCCATGCCCGCGAACGGATCGGCGACGCCTGCCTGAGCGGCGCGCTCCTCGTACCGGAAGCCGAGCCCGGCCGGATCCGCCCTGACGCCGCCCGGCCACGGCACGTTGACGTAGAGCTCGTTCGGATCCTCGTCGTTCGCCACGTACAGGTCGGGCCGCCCGTCGCCGTTCACGTCCATGAACTGCGCGCCGAGCCCATGACGGAACGCGTTCGTCTCGAGACCGGCAGCGACGCCGGTCTCGCGGAACTTGCCGTCGCCGCCGTTCAGGAACAGCAGGTCGCGGACGCCCGCAATGTTCGTCGGGAAGCCTGCGAACGAGCTCGGCACCGGGTCGTTCGGGTCGGAGTAGCCGGCCGCGAACAGGTCGGGCCGGCCGTCGCCGTTCACATCGGCCGAGGCGATTCCCGTGTACCACCCGTTCGCCGGGAGCGGCGAGGTGCGGAATGTCCCGGCATCGTTCCAGAGCACGTCGACACCGCTCGTGGTCGTGACCGCGAGATCGGTGCGCCCGTCGCCGTTCAGGTCGGCGGCGACGCAGCCGTCTCCCTGCACGGCGAGCCCCGCATGCGTCTTGTTCGTCACGTCGCGGAAGCGCCCGCCGACGTTCTCGTACAACCGGCTCCGCGGCAACCCGCCGTGCGCCTCCCACGTCTGAGTGTCGGCGCTCGAGTAGGAGTTGACGGCGAACAGATCGAGCTTGCCATCGCCGTTGTAGTCGATGAAGCAGACTCCGCCGCCCATCATCGCCTTGCTTTCGTTCGAGGTCCCGAACGTGAACGAGCCCTGCGTGAAGTCGAGCCCGACCGACGCCGCCACGTTGGTCAGCTTCGTGCCCGCGAGCTCCTTGCCCGCGAGCACGGTGCTCGGCTTCGCAGTCGGCGCCGCCTGCAGCGACCAGGCGTTTCCGACCTGGTTCAGGCGATACGTCCGCCCCGCGAGCTGGGCGACTGCGAACGGGGGGTCCTGTCCCGCGCCCGGCTCGAGGTGCAGGGTGATGCGGTCGCCGTCGTGCGCGGGGACGACCTTCAGGAGATCGTGCGCGATCAGGTCGGCAGTCGACTGGGTCAGCTTCGTCTGCACGCCCTTCGACGGGAGGATCGTGACCGGTGGGAGCGCTCCGGGCGCCAGCGGCTTGGAAGCCGCGACCGTGCCGCCGCCGTTTCCCGCAACGACGAGCGCAGGAAGGTACGCGCAGGCGGCCGCCGCGGCGGCGAGCACGAGGACGCGGCGCGGCACGTAGACGAGGAACGGCCTGGCCGCGCAGACGACCGCGAGTGCGCCGAGTAGCGCAACCTTCGCCGCGAACTCCGTTCGCGTCGGCGCGATCAGCAGCGCGGCGAGCAATCCAAGCGTGACCGCGTAGATCACGCGGGCGCGGCCGCCTGCGGGAGCCGTCTTCGGATCGGTGATCATGAAGAACAGGAAGACGAGCACCTCCGGCGAGCTGATCAGGATCCACCAGAGGTTCCAGCCGGTGATGGGGCCGAGGTACCAGCGCGCGGTCATCTGGTGCCCCGCGAGCGCGAGCACACCGATCCCGACCGCGAACGCAGCCCAGAATCCGAGCGCGACGCGCAGCAGATGGAGGCGGCGCAGGATCGTGAACCCGCCCGTGACGATGATCGCGAGCGCAAGCGCCATCCACCACGACATCGGCCCCCACCAGAAATCGAGCGGGTCGGCGCGGCCGCGGCCCACGATCAGGAAGCACGCGACGAGACCGATGTTCGACGGGTTGAAGACGTGCTCGCCCTTCCACTTGATCACGTGCTTCGAGAGCAGCGAGCCGCCGGCGACCGCCGCGAACAGCCACCAGTCGCGGAAGCTCCACCAGTCGCCGTGCGGCATGTTCGGGATGCGGAGCACGAACGCGACCCCGTTGCCCGTCAGCAGGGCGCTCGCCGGCCACATGATCACCCGCTTCGTGCGGAAGGTGATCGCGATCTCGAGCACCGCGCACGTGGCGAGCGCCACCAGGATCTGCGAGATCGAGAGCCGGAAGTTGAAGGCAACCTGCCCCAGAACCTGCAGGGACGTGATCGTCGCCGCCAGATGGAGGCGGGGGTCGCGCAGCTTGGGGAAGACGACCGGATACGTCGTCCCGCGGATCGCGACGGCGGTCATCGGGGTTCACACTAGACTCGGCGGATGCGCCTCGCCAGAGCCCGGGCCATCCTCGACGACGTGGTCGAGAACGCGACCGGCCCGGTTTCCGTCTTCGTGGCCGACGTCCACGGCGAGTTGGTTGCAGCCGCCACGATGGACGGCGCGGCCCCCGATACGCGGCTGAACGCCCAGCGCAAGGCCTACACGGCCGCCCGGAGCGATGCCCGCTCGACGCGGGAGCTGGCCGAGAAGGTGAGAGACGACCCGGTCGAGCGCGCGAGCTTCGACCCGTTCTTCACGTTCTTCCTCGGCGGCGTCGCCGTCTTCGAGGGCGATCGCCGCGTCGGAGCGGGCGGTGTGAGCGGCCTCCCGGGCGAGGAGGACGAGCGGCTCGCGCTCGCTGCTATCGAACGATCCGCGGATCGCTGAAGACGTCGGTCTCGTCGCGGCTGCGCGTCGAGAACTCCGACACGATCGCTCCCTCGTCGCCGGCGCGGAACCAGTGCAGGGTGTGCGGCGGAATCGTGAACTGGTCGCCCGGGCGCAGCTCGACCTCACCGTGGCCGTCGACCCAGAGCACGACACTGCCGCTGCGGCAGCGGAACGTCTCCTCCTTGCCCGGGTCGTCGCCCACCGGCGGATGGCGGTGCTCGGGGCACATCTGTCCCGCGAAGAGGACGAGCTCCTTCGCGCATACGCGCTCGGTGTTCACGTAGACGACGAGCTGAAGGCCGATCTCGTCGAGTCGGCCGAGCCCGAAGTCCGCGACCTCGATCTGCTCCTGCTCTGCCGGCGTCAGGACGATGCCCGCGTCCGCGAGCATCGCCGCCGCGCGGGTCCGGGCCTCGGCTTCCGTCACAGCGCCACGGGGGCGCTCGTCGCAGCCGACGTGTGCAGCGCCTCGAGCGCGCGCGCCTGACCCAGCGCGTCGTCGCGCGCCAGCAGCAGCTCGCCCGTCCCGCGGATCGCGTCGCACATGTTCTCGAGCTCGAGGCGGTACGAGTCCTGCGGCTCGAGCTCGATCCGCTCGACGGCCCCCTCGCGGCGCAGCTCGATCTCCGGACGAAGGCAGTGCCACGGGTCGTCGACGAACAGCGAGCCCTCGCTGCCGATCGCCTCCAGCTCGTCACGGTTCGTCAGCGCGGTGCCGCAATCGAAGCTCGCGATCACGTCGCCGGGGAACCGCATCGTCGCGGCGAGCACCCAGTCGGTGCCGGTCGGCCCGTACCACGCCTCGGCGAAGACACGCTCCGGTTCGCCGCCGGTGAGGAACCGGGATCCCGAGACGGTGTAACAGCCGACGTCCATCAGGCCGCCGCCCTCGACGTCCGGTTGCAGCCGAATGTTCGTCTCGTCGTAGAGCGAGTAGCTGAACGTCGAGCGGACGAGGCGGAGCTCGCCGATCGCGCCCTGGTCGACGAGCTCCTTCAGCCGCGCCGTCTGCGGGTTGTGGCGCCACATGAACGCCTCGCTGAGCAGCCGGCCGGTCCGGTCGGCGGTGTCGAACGCCGCGACCACCTCTTCGGGGTGGCGCGAGAGCGGCTTCTCGCAGAGGACGTGCTTGCCGGCTTCGAGCGCCTTGACCGACCACTCGCAGTGGAGGGTGTTCGGCAGGGAGATGTACACGGCGTCGATCTCGTCGTCGGCGAGCAGCGCCTCGTAGCTGCCGTAGGCCCGCGGGATCTCCCACCAGCTTGCGTACTGGTCGGCGCGATCTTGCGCACGGCTCGCGACGCCGACGAGATCGACTTTCGGCGACGCCTTCGCGCCCGGGATCACCTTCCGGTTGATGTCCGCCGTCGAGACGATCCCCCAGCGGACCGGTGCGTCGTCAGGCACCCGCGCCCTGCTTCTCCATCAGCTTCCCGTCGCGGATCGTCTGCGCCATGTCCTTCGACTGCTCGCGGTACCAGGTGCCGTTCTCGAACTCGATCGCGGGGTACGAGCTCTGGCCCGTCCCTTCGATGACGGCAGTGCGCGTCTTCCGACGCGGCCACGGCCCTTTCACGATCTCGTACTCGATGCCTTGCTCGTCGAGCGCCTTCTGCACCTTCCAGCACGGATGCCCATTCGTCTTCGCCCACAGGCTCGGGCAACGGTGGAGCTTGATGGCCATAGCAGCCTCCTTCGGGGTCGAGGTGTCTACTATCGCGCAGGTGGCGACGATCGGCATAGGCATGCTCGGGTACGCGTTCATGGGCAAAGCCCACTCGAACGCGTTCAAGAAGATCGCGTACATCACGTGGCCGCCGCCGCTCGAGCCGAAGCTGGTCGGCATCGCGGGCCGGAACACGGACGCCGTCGAGGAGGCGGCGCGGCGGTACGGCTTCGAGTACGCGACCGGCGACTGGCGGCGGCTCGTCGAGGACGAGACGATCGGCCTCTTCGACAACGGCGGCCCGAACTCGCTTCATGCCGAGCCGACGATCGCGGCGGCGCGTGCCGGGAAGCACGTCGTGTGCGAGAAGCCGCTCGGTCGGGACGCCGTCGAGAGCTACGACATCTGGCGCGCGGTGGACGCGACGGGCGTCAAGCACATGTGCGCGTTCAACTACCGCTTCGTTCCTGCCGTCCGGCTTGCACGCGAGATGGTCGACGCGGGCGAGCTGGGGGAGGTGCGCCACTTCCGGGGGCGCTACCTGCAGGATTGGGGCGACGACGCCTCGCTCGACACGTGGCGCTTCGACGTCGACGCGGCCGGATCCGGCGCGCTCGGCGACCTGATGGCGCACGTCGTCGACCTGGCACGGTTCCTGAACGGCGAGCCGACGACCGTCCAGGGCTTCACGCACACGTTCTTGCCCAACCGCCGGGTCGACGACGCCGTCGAGGCTGCGGTGACGTTCGAGAACGGTTCCGTCGGGACTCTCGAGGCGACGCGGTTCGCGCACGGCCGGCGCAACGCGCTCCAGTGGGAGATCAACGGCACCAAGGGCTCGCTCGCGTTCGATATGGAGCGCATGAACGAGCTGCAGGTCTTCCGGGCTGACGGCGACCGTGCCCGTGGGTTCAAGACGGTGCTGGTGTCGGAGGCAGACCATCCCTTCTGGCAGCACTGGTGGCCGCCCGGCCACATCATCGGCTGGGGCGACACGTTCGTGCACGAGCTGCACCATCTGCTCGAGGCGATCGCGAATGACACGTCGGTTGCGCCGTACGGCGCGACCTTCGAGGACGGCTATCGCGCCGCGGAGATCTGCGACGCGATGGTGCGCTCGGGCGCGAGCGGCGGCCGCGAGACGATCACGTTCAGGGCATGAGCCCGAGCTCCGGGACGTACGTCGTCTTCCAGAAGGTCGGTGAGAACGACTGGCGCGTGGTCGGCGAGGCCGGCCGGCGGCCGGGGCTGCCCGCGCGCAAGGGCCGCGCGCAGGCGATCCGGGACGTGATCGGGCGCGAGCCGTTCTCGAACGAGGCGTTCGCCGTCCTCCAGCGCAGCGAGTGGCGCAACGCGCTCGACAGCTGAGTCGGGACGAAGGCACACTTCCGTGCGTTGTTCGTGACCGTTTCTCAACTCTGACGTTCGTCTGACGTGCGTCAGACGAGCCGTCAGACGAACCGTCAGACGACGCTCTGACGCCGGGCGACCGGCCGGAAAGGACACGTGAGCGAGTCGGAGGCCTGGAACGAAGGCGCGGGCGAATGGGTCGAGCGGATCCGCTCGGGCATGGGCGGCCGCGTGCACGCGCACGACGCCTCCCTGTACGCGCTGCTGCCGCCGCCGCGCGGGCTGACGCTCGACGTCGGTTGCGGCGAGGGCCGCGTGTCGCGTGAGCTGGCGGCGCGCGGATACGACGTCGTCGGCTACGACGCGTCGGAGACGCTCGTCGCGAAGGCCCGCGAGGCGCATCCCGAAGGCCGTTACGAGGTAGCGCGGATCGATGCGTTGCCGTTGGGCGCCGCGGCGGCGCAGCTCATCGTCTGCGTCAACGTCCTCCCGCACATTCACGACCTTGCCGCGGCAGCAGCCGAGCTCGCGCGCGTGCTGGCGCCGGAGGGCACGCTCCTGATCGGGACGATCCACCCGGTCGCCCATGCCGGCACCGTCGACGAGGAGACCGGCGAGCTTCGAATCACGGACTACTGGAATCGGGAGCGCGAAGCGGTGCCGCTCGGCGAGCACACCGTCCATCACGAGCGGCGGACGATCGAGGACTACGTGCGGACACTGCTCGCCGCCGGCCTAGCGCTCACCGACCTGCGTGAGGTTCCCGGCCACGCCGGGACGCACCCGCTCTACCTGGATCTGGTGCTCACGCGTCGAGCGTGAGCGTTGCCTTCCCGCCCCGGAAGGCGAAGGCGTCTGCGAACCGGTCGAGAGGCACGCGCAACCCGATCAGCTCCTCGAGTGCCCCGGGGAACTGCTGCCGCGCGCGGTCGAGCGCCTCGACTCCGGTCAGCCAGTCGTCGGGGCGCGCGTTGACGCTGCCGAACAAGACGCGGTTCTCGAGCACCGCGTCGTATCCGATCACCTTGTTGTCGAT
>JAICUZ010000091.1 GCA_025935595.1 Burkholderiales bacterium | reverse complement strand
TGCCTCCCGTAGGAGTCTGGGCCGTGTCTCAGTCCCAGTGTGGCTGATCGTCCTCTCAGACCAGCTACGGATCGTCGCCTTGGTAGGCCGTTACCCCACCAACAAGCTAATCCGCCGCGGGCCCGTCCTTGGTCGGAGGCCGAAGCTACCTTTTCCAACCGCCCCGAAGAGCTGTTGGGCCATCCGGTATTAATCCGGGTTTCCCCGGGCTATCCCAGTACCAAGGGTGGGTTACCCACGTGTTACTCACCCGTTCGCCGCTTTCCCCGAGGCCCGAAGGCTTCGGTTCTCGCTCGACTTGCATGTGTTAAGCGCGCCGCCAGCGTTCGTCCTGAGCCAGGATCAAACTCTCCGTGAAGAAGTGTTTGCCGACCGAAGCCGGCAGACCTTTCACTTTGAGCTCGTGCTCAAAGGCCGTCCAGCCCGCGGGAAGCGGGAGGACGACGAGGTGTTGATGTACTCGGCCAGCCGAAGCTGGTCGAGGTCTCGACACTCGAAGAACGTTCACTGTTGAGTTTTCAAAGACCGGTGCCGCATCGTTCTGACGGCGTAAAAAAGCCTCCGACACGCGCCAGAGGCCAACCGAGCAAGCGAATCGTATCGGATACGAGTCGGGCCGGATGGCTCCTAGCTTCGAGTTGCAGGGACTTTGGTACGCCGACCTTTCGGACGGCCGAGGGAGTATAGCGCCCCTGCCTAGGGTGTCAACCGGGCGAAACGGCGCTTTCCCACCTGGAGCAGCGCTCCGGCGAGCTGCTCGCGCCGCACGTCGAGGCCGGGTGCGGGCTCGCCGTTCACCTTGACGCCGCCCTGCTGGATCAGGCGGCGCGCCTCGGAGGTCGACGAAACGCCCATCTGGTCGACGAGAAGCGCCGGCAGGTGAACCGGGTCGCCGTCAGGAAGAGCGACGTCGGGCACCTCCTCGGGCGCGCCGCCCTCGCGGACGACACGCGTGAAATGAGCCTCCCCAGTCTCTGCGCCATCCGAACCGTGCCATCGCTCGGTGACCCGGCGGGCGAGCTCGAGCTTCCAGTCCATCGGCTCGTTCGCATGAGGCCCGCCGACGAGCATCTCCCACCACTGCGCGAGCGCCGCGTCGGGAATCGACATGACCTTGCCGAACATCTCCTCCGGCGACTCGGTGATTCCGATGTAGTTCCCGCGTGACTTCGACATCTTCTGCTCGCCGTCGAGACCGACGAGGAGCGGGAACGTGACCACCACCTGGGCGTCCAGGCCGTACTGGGGCATCACGTCGCGGCCGGCAAGGAGGTTGAAACGCTGGTCTGTGCCGCCGATCTCGACATCGGCCTCGATCGCGACGGAGTCATACGCCTGCATGATCGGGTAGAGCAGCTCCGAGAGCGAGATCGGAACGTGCTCACCAAAGCGCTTCGCGAAATCGTCACGCTCGAGCAGCCGGGCGACGGTCATCGTGCGGGCAAGCCGCACCGTGTCCGCATACGACAGCGCGCCGAGCCACTCGCCGTTGAAGCGAACCTCCGTCCGATCACGGTCGAGGATGCGAAAAGCCTGTTCGGCGAAATACTTTGCGTTCGCATCGAGTACCTCGTCCGGCAGGATCGGCCGCTCCTTGGAGCGCCCTGAGGGATCGCCGATCCGAGCCGTGTAGTCCCCGACGATCAGCACGATCGTGTGCCCCTCGCGCTGGAAATCGGCCAGTCGATCGAGGACGTACGCGAAGCCAAGGTGCACATCGGGCGAGGTCGGGTCGACTCCGAGCTTCACCCGCAGCGGGCGACCACGCTTCAGCTTCTCTTCGAGCCCACCATGAGGAAGCACGTCCACGGCGTGCCGCGTGACTTCTTCAAGCGCCATTACCCGCTACGGCGCCGCGCAGGTCGGCGCCTCCGCTCCTTGATGAACTCCGTCGAGCCTACGTTCATGAGGGGGCTAGACTACCCCGGTCCTGGCGCTCTTTCGGAGAAATCGGCGCCGGCCCAAGCGTCGGCGGATCCGCAAGCTCAGACTCCTCACGCTTCTCGCAGTTCTCGGAGTCCTGGGCCTGTCGGCCTTCACGTTCGGGCTGCTCGCGGCGCTCGCCGCGAAGCTGCCGCAGCTCGAGCCGAGCGCGAAGCAGACGCAGGCCAACACGTACGTCTATGCACGAGACGGCCACACCGTGCTCGCGATCCTCCGCGGCGACCAGGCGCGGATCATCGTCCCGTCCGCGGGCATCAACCCGTGGATGAAACACGCGATCGTCGCGGTCGAGGACAAGCGCTTCTACGAGCACCGCGGCGTTGACGTCCGCGGCATGGCGCGGGCGGTCTGGGCGGACGTGACGCAGCGCGGAACCGTGCAGGGCGGCTCGACGATCACCCAGCAGCTCGTCAAGAACGCCTACCTGACCAGCAAGAAGACGATCGCCCGCAAGCTCACGGAAGCCGCGCTCGCGTGGCAGCTCGAGCAACAGTGGTCGAAGGACAAGATCCTCACCGCCTACCTGAACACCGTGTACTTCGGGAACGGCGCGTACGGAGTCGAGCAGGCCTCGAAGGTCTACTTCCACCACAGTGCGCGGCTGATGAAGCCTGCGGAAGCAGCGCTGCTCGCCGGCATCCCCGAGGACCCGAGCGCCTGGGACCCGGTCGCGCACCCCCGCGCTGCAGAGGCCCGGCGCGCCCTCGTCCTGAACCTCCTCTATCAGCAGGGCTACCTGACGACGCGCCAGTACGAGAACTCGCTCAAGTACCCGATGCCGAAGCCGGAGAGCGTGTCGCTGCCGGGCACGCAGGGGAAGTGGGCGCCGTACTTCGCGAACTACGTGAAGGATCAGCTCGTCCAGCACTACGGCCCGAAGGTGGCGTTCGGCGGGGGCCTCAGGGTCACGACGACGCTGGACAAGAACATGCAGCAGATGGCACAGCAGGCGATCGCGAAGGTGCTGCCGCAGAACGGGACGAACCCGGCAGTCGCGCTCGTCGCCATCGACACGCAGAACGACCCGGGCGCGATTCGCGCGATGGTCGGGGGAGCGAACTACCACAAGAACCAGTTCAATCTCGCGACGCAGGGCGAGCGCCAACCGGGGTCGTCGTTCAAGCCGTTCGTGCTCGCGACGGCCCTCAAGGAGAACATCTCGCCGTCGTCGATCCTCACGTCGAGCAAGCACGTGGACATCAACATCGGCGGCAAGATCTGGCCGGTGGACAACTACGAGGGCGAGGCGCTCGGGCCGATCAACCTCTCGCAGGCGATCGCGTACTCCGACAACTCGGTGTTCTCGCAGCTGACCGCGATCGTCGGACCGGGGAACGTCGCGGCGACCGCGCACCAGCTTGGGATCACGTCGAAGCTGAACGGCTACTTCGCGATCGGGCTCGGCGCCGAGCCGGCGACGCCGCTCGAGATGGCGCGTGCGTACGCCTCGTTCGCCGACGGCGGCAAGCGCATCGACGGATCGATCTTCGGGAACGAGCCGCGTGCGATCGACACGATCCAGGCGGGCGACAAGAAGCACGCGAACGAACCGGTGGCACACGACGTGCTCACCTCGGACCAGGCAGCGACCATCAACCAGCTTCTGCAAGGAGTCGTGCAGTACGGAACGGGGCGCGCGGCTGCGCTGCCGGGCTGGCAGGTCGCGGGCAAGACCGGGACGACCGAGAACTACGGCGACGCGTGGTTCGTCGGCTACTTGCCGCAGATGGTCGTCGCCGTCTGGGTCGGATACCCGGACAAGCTCGTCCCGATGACGTACGAGTTCCACGGCCATCCGGTCGCCGGCGGCACGTTCCCGGCGCTGATCTGGAAGGCGTTCATGCAGCAGGCGATCCCGTACCTGAAGCTGCAGCCCGAGTCGTTCCCGTCTGCCTCCTCGCCGTACGCGTCAGCCGTCACCGTTGTGAATCGCGGCGGGATCCTGCAGCGCGACGACGGCGTCTGCAAGAACACCTACCAGCTCGCGTTCTACGGCGGCGAGCCGCTGCGGACGAACGGCAAGGCGGCGCCGGCCGCGACGTGCAAGCCGAACGAGGTCGAGATCCCCGACGTCGTCGGCCGGTCACTCGCCTATGCCCGCGCCCGGCTCGGCGGGCAGCCGCTCACGCCCACGGTCGTCTACAAGCCCGCGAAGACCGGCGACCGCGTCGGCTACGTGGTCGGGCAGTTCCCGCGTCACGGGACCGCGTCCGCCTACGACAAGATCACACTGATCTCCGAGAAGTCACTCCACGGAGTCGTGCCGCGCGTCGTCGGTCTGCACGTTGCGAAGGCGAAAGCGAAGCTCGAGCGACTGCACATGGAGGTGTCGCTGAAGGGCGGCGACACCGGCAAGGTCGTCACTCAGTCGGTACCTGCGAGCACCGCCGCCGAGCCCGATCTGAAGATCACGCTCACCGTGAAGCCTTGAACGGCTTGCTCACGTAGGGCGAGCCGGCGAGTCCGTACCGCCACGGCTTCTCCATCGCTTTGGTGATGCCGATGCGCGGGCCGGTCACGATCTCCACGGGGTGCGGCCGCGCGACGAGCTGGAACGGCGGCTCGTCGAGCCGACGCCCGTCGTGCTCGCGCGTCACGCCGAGCGCCTGGCACAGCCGCCCCGGCCCCGAGCACAGGAGCCGGATCTCGTCGAGGCCGCGTCGTTCACGCATCGTGAAGACGTTGCGCGTCGGCTTCAGCGCGCGGATCAGAACCGCGCCCGCGACGCCTTCGAGACCACACACGAAGTTGAGGCACCAGTGGATGCCGTACGAGCGGTACACGTACGCGTGCCCGCCTTCGAGGAACATTGACGCGTTGCGTTCCGTACGGCGGTTGCCGAAGCCGTGCGCCGCCGGGTCCTCGTGGTCGTACGCCTCGACCTCGACGATCACTCCGCCGACGCCGTCCACGTACAGCTGCGCCCCAACGAGCTCGGGGGCGACCTCATGCGGGCTACGTGTCAGATCCAGCGTCATATTTCAAGAACTTCGGGAGCGCGAGGGCCGTCACGACACAACCGAAGACGCAGGCGAGTCCGCCCGAGACGATCGAGAAGCGCAGCGACGTCAGCGATGCGAGCACGCCCGCTTCGAGGTCGCCGAGGCTCGGCGCGCTCGCCACCTGCATGAACTCGATCCCGAGCAGTCTGCCGCGCAGATGATCCGGCGTCGAGCGAAGCAGCATCGTGCTGCGCAGAACAGCGCTGTAGAAGTCGGCGCCGCCCGCAACCGCCAGGAGCAGCAGCGCCGGCCAGAGCGAGGTCGTGAATCCGAACCCGGCGATCGCGGCGCCCCAGAGGCACGCCATCACCGTGATCCCGAGGCCCATGCGCCGCACGTGCGAGCACCAGCCGGAGAGGAGCGAGCAGGCAAGCGCACCGGCGTACGGCGCCGCGTAGAGATACCCAACCGTCGACGCCGTCCCGTGCAGTCGATGCAGCGCAATCGCAGGGAAGAGCGCGCTCGGCATGCCGAACACCATCGCGTTCGTGTCGACCGCGAAGATCCCGATCAGCGCCTGGCGCCCCTTCAGGAAGCGGAAGCCGTCGACGATCGATCGGAAGCTCGGCCGATCGACGTCCTCGAGCGGCGGCAGCTTCGGCAGCCAGCCGATCACGAGCAACGAGGCGGCGTACGTCGCCGCGTCGATCCCGAACGTCCAGGGCACGCCGGCGGTCGCGATGATCACCCCGCCGAGCGCCGGCCCGGCGACGCTCGAGAGCGAGCTGTAGACGCTCGTCAGCGAGTTCGCAGCGGCGAGCTCCTCGTCGGGAACGAGCCGCGGCGCGACGGAGGCGAGTGCTGGACGGCCGAAGCTGTACACGGCGACCGCGAGCGACTGCAGCACGAAGAGCGCCCAGACGTGCGGCCGCGGCAGCAGCGCGTTGACGAGAAACAGCACGGAGACGGCGGCGAGCCCCGTCTCCGTGACGAGGACGACCGTCCGCCGGTCGAGCGCGTCAGCGAAGGCGCCGCCGACGAGCGGGACGAACAGAAGCGGAACGAGCGACGCCAGCCCGAGCAGGCCGACGAGCGCCGTCGAGCCGGTGAGCTTGTACACCTGGAACGGCACGGCGACGACGGCGATCTCCGCCCCGACCGTCGAGACCATCTGACCGAGCCAGAGGTTGCGAAAGTCACGCCGCCGCAGCGGGCGCGTGTCGACGTGCAGCCTGCGCCAGTTCAACTAGAAGAGATTCTCGTCCTGCGGTGACAACTTCGTGCGAGGCGGCAGCACGCCCATGTCGGCGAGGATCGCCCGCTCGCTGCGAGACGCGATCACCGCCTCGGGGATCCCTTCGACCCAGACGCGCGTCCGTGCACCGGAGCCACGCTCGTCACCCGGCAGCGGCTCGATGCCGTAGATCCGGTCGGCCCGGATGTACTTGCCGAAGCCGAGGAACACCATGTGCGACTCAGGCACGTGAGCGATCTTAGGGTATGGGTGCAGCATGACCGACGAGCCCGGACTTCCCCTCGTTCAGCTTCGCCCGCTCCCGCTGACCGAGAAACGCGCCGTCGGCGGGCCCGTCCCCGCGAGGTTGCTCGCCGCGTTCGTCGCCTCGTCGCTCGTCGCCTGGTGCGCGGCGTCCGTCGCGGTCGTCGCCGCCGCCGACGACCTCGCGCACGGCATCCCGTCTTCACCGACGGTGCTGCTCGCGGTCCACCTCGTCGCGGTCGGCGCCCTCCCGCTCGGCGTCGCCGGGGCGAGCTTCCACCTGCTGCCGGTGATGCTGCGGAACGACCTTCCGTCCGTGCGTTCCCTGTGGGCGGCAGTGCCTCTTCTGCTCGGCGGCGCCGCCGTCGCCTTCGGGCTCCAGCACTGGTCGAAGCCACTTGTCTGGGCGGGCGCGGCTGCAGTCGCCTGCGGCCTCGCGATCGTGGTGTGGCAGCTCGGCACACTCGTCGTTCGTGCTCCCCGAGAGCGGACGCTGATCGCGAGCCGCACCGGAGTGGCGCTCGCGCTCGCGCATGCGACGGCGGCGCTCGTCGCCGGGGCGCTGATCTTCGACCTGCATCGCCCCTTCTGGGGCGTCGCGTACGACCGCTGGCTCCTCGTGCACCTCCACCTCGCGCTCGTGGGCTGGATCGCGTTGCTGGTCGTCACCGTCGGCCGGAACCTCGCACCGATGCTTGCGCTCGCACCCGCCGCGCCGAGCCGGAAGTGGCCGATCGACGAGGTGCTCCTCGTCGCCGCGCTCTGGCTTCTCCTGGTGGGGCTCGCCGCGGACGTTCGCGCGGTGACGCTCGTCGGCGGCGCCGGTGCGGCCGCGACGATGGCGCGATTCGGCTTGCTCGTGACACGAGTCTTCCGATCGAAGCGCGCTCCGCTCGACGCACCGCTCGGCCATCTTGTCGCCGGAGGCGTGTTCCTCGTGCAGGCGGTGGTGCTGGGTCTGCTCGCAGCCGCGGGGGTCGGCGGCGTGCGTGTCGTCGAGGCGTACGTCGTGTTCCTCCTGATCGGCTGGGCGGGCGGCGTCGTCGTCGGCCACCTCCCGAAGCTCCTCTCCCTGTCGCTGTGGGTCTGGTGGCCGCCCGGCCCACGTCCGAAGCAGGCTCAGCTCTATCCGCGGCGTCTCGCGGTCGCGGAAACGGCGATCTTCGCCGCAGGCGTCGAGGTGCTCGCCCTGGCCGTCCTGACGGGCAGCGTCACGGCAGCGCGCACGGGCGCCACGCTCCTTCTCGTCTCGGCGCTCGTCGCGACGGCCGCAGCCGCAGAAGTCTGGCGTCGACGACCTAGCGGATAGCGCCGCGGAGTGCCTCGACGACGCGCTCCTGGTCCGCGCGCTCGAGTCGCGCGTGGAACGGCAGCGCCATCGTGCGCGCGCTGCAGTCCTCGCTCACCGGGAGCATCCCCTCCGAGAACCCGTACCGCTCGCGCATGTACGACTGCAGGTGGATCGACGGCAGGTACGGCGCGGTCGCGATCCCCTGCGCCGCCATCCGCTCCATCACGCCGCTGCGGTCTGCGCCCACGGGGAGCTTGACGACGTAGACGAACCACGAGCGCACGTGGTCGGCGTCGTCTGCGAGGGGCGTCTCGACGTCGACGCCTTGCAGCAGTTCGCCGTACAGCGCTGCGACCTCGCGGCGCGCCGGGAGGATCCGGTCGAGCTTCTCGAGCTGCCCGACTCCGAGCGCGGCCGAGATGTCGTCGAGGCGATAGTTGTAACCGAGCCGTCCGTGCTGCAACCACGACGACGTCTCGAGCCTACCCTGGTTGCGCAACGAGACGAGCAACTCGTACTCGTCTTCGTTGCCGGTCGTCACCGCGCCGCCCTCGCCCGTCGTCATCTGCTTGTTCGGATAGAACGCCCATACCGCTGGGTGGCCGTGCGACCCGAGCGGCTTGCCTTTGTACATCGCCCCGAGCGCCTCGCACGAATCCTCGACGAGCGCGATCCCGTGCCGCTCGCACAGCGGGAGGAGCTCGTCGTACTCGGCCGGGTAGCCGAAGATGTCGACTGCGACGAGCGCCTTCGTCCGTGGTGTGATCGCGGCCTCGACTGCGGCCGGATCGAGATTGAACGTGTGCGGGTCGATGTCCGCGAACACCGGCGTGGCACCCTCGTAGATCGCGCAGTTCGCCGACGCGACAAACGAGTACGGCGACGTGATCACCTCGTCGCCGGGCCCGACGCCCGCGAGCCGCATGCACAGGTGGAGCCCGGCGGTGCCGGACGACACGGCGGCCGCGTACGGCACGCCGATCCAGTCGGCGAGCATCGACTCGAACCGCGGGCCTGTGGGACCGAGCGACAGCCAGCCCGACCGCAGCACCTCGAGCACGAGCTCCTCGTCGCGCTCGTCGATCCACGGCGCGCTGAGGTTGATCCGGTCGGTCGCCGTCTCCGTCACGAACGGGCCATCTGCGGCACGGGGTCGAGCCACTGCGCCCACCGCTCGCTGTGGCCGCGCACCGTGTCGAGATACGCCTTCTGGATCTTCAGCGTCACCTCGCCCACGCCGATCTCGTAGTCGTCGATCGACCGAAGCGGCGTCACCTCGGCGGCGGTACCACACATGAACGCCTCGTCGGCCAGGTAGAGATCGGAGCGGATGATCGCCTTCTCGACAACGGTGTAGCCGAGGTCCTGCGCGATCTGCCTGATCGTGTCGCGCGTGATCCCGGGCAGGATCCCCGTCGCGAGGTCCGGCGTGTAGATGACACCGTCGCGCACGATGAAGATGTTCTCGCCGGAGCCGTCGGCGACGAAGCCTTCAGGGGTGAGCAGGATCGCCTCGGTGATCGGGCCGCGTCGGCCGCGGCCGACCGTGACGCGGTCGACCGACCGGATCGGCGTGACCTCGGCGGCGGTGCCGCACATGAACACCTCGTCGGCGAGGTAGAGGTCGGACCGGATGATCGACTTCTCGACGACCGTGTAGCCGAGGTCCTGCGCGATCTGCGTGACGGTGTCGCGCGTGATGCCGGGCAGGATCC
>JAICUZ010000137.1 GCA_025935595.1 Burkholderiales bacterium | reverse complement strand
TCGGTGCGTGACGGCCGCGGCTCGGTCTCCGGGTGGGAGTGGAAGATCACCTGATCGACGTCGTCCTCGATGTCCGACCAGACGAACGGGTCGATGTACAGCTCGTACCGGTACGGCGAGGCGAGCGTGTTGACGCCTGGGAGGTAGCGAACGGCGACGCCGTCCTTGACCAGGACGAGCCCGCAGCACTCGTTCGGCGCCTCGGCGGCCGCATGTGCGCGCAGCTCGTCGCGGATCGCGGCCGGGATCACCACCAGAGCACGCCTTCGTCGATCTCGACGCCCTGCCAGAACGGCGCCGACAGGTATTTCCAGCCGCCGTCTGCGAGCACGCACGCGACGACGGCGCCCTCCGGTAGCTCCTCTGCGATGCGTCGCGCGACGTGGACGACCGCGCCCGACGACACGCCGGCGAAGATCCCTTCGCGCTCGAGCAGCGCGCGCGACGCGGCGGCCGCCTCGGCGTTCGAGACGAGCAGCTTGCGATCGAGTTGCGAGACGTCGAGCACCGGCGGGACGTACCCGTCGTCGAGCGAGCGAAGGCCCATCACGGGGTCGCCGGGTAGCGGTTCCGCCGCGACCACTTGCACGTCGGGAAACGCCTCGCGCAGCCGGCGGCCGGCGCCCATCAGCGTGCCGCCGGTGCCGAGCCCGGCGACGAAGGCGTCGAGGCGATTGAGATCTCGTGCGATCTCCGCGCCCGTCCCGTCGTAATGCGCGCGCGGGTTCGCCTCGTTCTCGTACTGGAAGAGCATCGTGTACCGAGGCTCTGCCGCCGCCAGCTCCTGCGCCATTCGCACCGCGCCGTTCGAGCCGAGCTCGCCCGGCGAGTCGACGATCGACGCGCCGTAGAGCGTGAGCAGAGTTCGGCGCTCCGGGGTGGCGTTCGACGGCATGACGCACGTCAGCCTCAGCCCCTTCAGCTTCGCGACGAGCGCGAGCGAGATACCGGTGTTGCCGCTCGTCGGCTCGAGCAGCTCGGCGCCCGGCTCGACCCCGGCCGTCTCGACCATTGCAAGCGCGACGCGGTCCTTGATCGAGCCGGTCGGGTTCTGCCCTTCGAGCTTCGCGTAGATCGTGCGCCCGGGCGGGGACAGCCGTGAGAGCTCGACGAGCGGCGTGTCGCCGATCAGGTCGAGCAGCGAGTTAGCAACCACCGGCCATCGCCGGCAGCAGGATCACCGTGCTCGAAGCGCGCACCGGCGTGTCGAGGCCGTCGCGCGTGCGCACGTCTTCGCCGTCGACGTAGACGTTCACGAACGAGCGGATCTCGCCGTCGCCGTAGACGCGTGTCCCGAGCGCGGGGATGCGCTTCGTCAGGTCCTCGAGCAGCTCGCGCACGTTCTTGCCGGCCGCCTCGACCTCGCGCGCGCCGCCGGCTTCGTCGCGTAGCACGGGTGGGACGCGGATCAAGCTCATCGCGCGCAGAACTCCACGTAGTCGATGTACTCCGTGATGGTCGGGTGATCGCCGCAGACCGGGCAGTCGGTGCGGCGCTCGATCTTCACCTCGCTGAACTCGGTCGAAAGTGCGTCGAACAGCAGCAGCCGACCCACGAGCGGCTCACCGACCTCGGCCGCCAGCTTGATCGCTTCGTTCGTCTGCAGCGAGCCGATGATGCCCGGCAGCACGCCCAGCACGCCTCCCTCGGCACACGACGGCGCGAGCTCCGGCGGCGGCGGCTCCGGGAAGAGGCAGCGGTAGCACGGGCCTTCGCGCGGCTTGAACACGGTGACCTGGCCCTCGAAGCGGTAGATCGACCCGTGCACGACGGGGATGTCGTGCCAGACCGACGCATCGTTCACGAGGTAACGGGTGGGGAAGTTGTCGGCGCCGTCGACGATCAGATCCCAGCCCTCGTCGAGGATCCGGTCGATGTTCTCGGACGTGAGGCGCTCGCGGTAGGTGACGACGTTCACGTCGGGGTTGAGTGCGGCGATCGTCCGCTTCGCCGAGTCCACTTTCGGTGCACCGAGCGTGTCGAGCGAGTGGACGATCTGGCGCTGCAGGTTCGTCTCGTCGACGATGTCGGCGTCGACGATCCCGAGCGTGCCGACGCCGGCCGCCGCGAGGTAGAGCGACGCAGGGGACCCGAGCCCACCGGCTCCGATCAGCAGCACCCGCGAGTCGAGCAGCTTCAGCTGTCCGCTCTCCCCGATCTCGGGGATCAGAAGGTGACGGGAGTAGCGCGCGCGCCGCTCCGGCGAGAGCGTGCGCGGCATGACGATCTCGAGCCCGTCGCGCTTCCAGTCTTCGATCCCGCCGGCGAGCGAGTGAACGTCCGTGTACCCGAGCTCGGTCAGTGACTTCGCCGAGAACGCCGAACGCGCACCGACGGCGCAGTAGAGGACGACCGGCTGTGACTTGTCGGGCGCGATCCGCTCGATGCGGCTCTCGAGATTGCCGCGCGGCACCAGCACGGCGCCGGGCAAATGTCCCTGCTCCCACTCGTCGATCTCGCGGACGTCCACCCAGAGCGCGCCGTCGAGCGCCTGGGCGCTCTTGGCGTCGACCTCCGAGATCTCGGCCCTCGTCCTGGTCAGAAGCTCGCGGTACGTGCTCATCCTCAGACGTAAACGGTAGCTGCCGGTACCTTCATTCCCGGATGTCCGCCCCTGCACGCATCCGCGTGATCGTCGCGGTGATCGCGCTCGCGGCGGCAGCGGTGGTCGCAGGCGTGGTCTACGCGACGCGGCAGGATCCCGCCCAGCCGAAGGCGCGGTGCAAGAACGGCGTGGCGGCTGTCTTCTACACGCCGTCGAAGAACACCGCCACGGTGCGAAACGCCCTGAGCAAAGGGCCGAGACGCGCGGCGCGCGCCCTCGAGGCGCTGGCCGACGAGCACCCGAAGGATCCGGTCGTCCAGTTCAACTACGCGACGGCGCTCTATTGCGGTGGCTTCGACGCAGAGGCGCTCCAGGCGTATCGCAAGGCGAAGAGGGCCGGCCGTGACACCCGCTACGAAGTGACGGCGGACGTCATCCTCCACCCGCAGTTCTTCAGCGAAGGCGGATACCCGCCCTTCGTGTACTCCGGAGGTGACGCGCTGCTCGTGCAGGGCCAGATCGCACAGCGCAACTACCACCAGCACACTGCCGAGCGGCTTTGGTCGCGGGCGGCGAAGCTCCATCCGAACGACGCCGATGCCCAGGTCGCCGCCGCGGTCGGGCGGTTCGACATGGACAACCTGTCGGCGTCGTTCTCGCGGCTCGGCCCGCTCGTGAAGCGCTTTCCGAAGAGCCAGACCGTTCGCTTCCATCTCGGGCTCTTGCTCGTGTGGACGGGGCAGGCGAAGCAGGCGATCAAGGAGCTCCGGCTGGCGCACCAACTCGACCCTGGGACGGCGATGGGGCAGCAAGCCGCCAAGCTCGTCGCCGGGGTTGCGAAGACTGGGACTCGCAGCCCGTAAAGATGAGCCGAGCGGCCTATGCGTCCGTCCGGTGGCAATGCGATTGTTCCGCATCCGACGAGGGGGAGCCGCGTGAGCACGACGGAAGAGTTCGAAGCCGGAGAGGACTTCGAGGAGGAGACCGAGCCCGACGCGGAAGTGACTCCGCTCGACGCCGTGCCGGATGCCGACGCGGACGCCGAGGCCGACTACTTCGCGGCCCAGGCGGCAGAAGAGGCGGAAGAGCGGGTCGACACCGAGTTCTCCGCCGACTCGCTCCAGCTCTTCTTGAAAGACGTCGGCAAGGTCGATCTCCTGACCGCGGCCCAGGAGGTCGAGCTCGCGAAGCGGATCGAGAGCGGCGATCACCGCGCGAAGCAGGAGATGGTCGAGGCGAACCTCCGTCTCGTCGTCTCGATCGCGAAGCGCTACCGGAACCAGGGCCTGCCGTTCCTGGATCTGATCCAGGAAGGGACGATCGGGCTTGTCCGTGCGGCGGAGAAGTTCGACTGGCGCAAGGGCTACAAGTTCTCGACGTACGCGACGTGGTGGATCCGCCAGGCGGTCGCGCGCGCGCTCGCCGACAAGGCGCGCACGATCCGCATGCCCGTGCATGTCGTCGAGAAGCTCAACAAGATCATGCGCACCGAGCGCAAGCTGCGGGCCGAGAAGGGTCGCGAGCCGACGGCCGCGGAGATCGCGTTCGACCTCGACCTGTCGGTCGAAGAGGTGGAGTCGATCCGCCGCACGTCCCAGACGCCGGTGTCGCTGGAGAAGCCGGTCGGCGACGAGGAGGAGTCGGAGTTC
The DNA here is from genome assembly GCA_025935595.1 of Burkholderiales bacterium. Taxonomy (GTDB): domain Bacteria; phylum Actinomycetota; class Thermoleophilia; order Gaiellales; family Gaiellaceae; genus PALSA-600. The sequence goes on along the minus strand of JAICUZ010000137.1, from coordinate 2,912 downwards.
GGGCAGTTCATCGAGGACGAGCACACGCCGCTTCCCGAGGAGGCCGCCGACACCGCGTTCCGTGCGGAGGCGCTCGCGAAGTGCCTCGGCTCGCTGAACTATCGCGAGCGCCGCGTGCTCGAGTTGCGGTACGGCCTGAACGGCGAGCAGCCGCGCACGCTGGACGAGGTCGGCCGTGCGTTCCAGGTCACCCGCGAGCGCATCCGGCAGATCGAGAACCAGGGCCTGAAGAAGCTCCGAGCGCTCGCCGAGTCGAACAAGCTCCGCGACGTCGCCTGAGGCTGCCCCCGGCAGCCGAAGGGGTGTCTGACACCAGAGGTGTCAGACACCCGCGCTGCTTGGCTGAGCTACGCTCGCGCCGTGCAGTGGTTCGACGAGCTTGCCGAGTTCTTGCGCATCCCATCGATCAGCGCCGACGCGGCGCACAAGTCAGACGTCGCCCGCGCAGCGGAATGGGTGTGCGCCTTCATCAGCGACGCGGGCGGCGAGTGCGACGTGGTCGACTGGCACGGGCAGCCGCTCGCGATCGGCGAGCTCCGCGCGTCGTCGAACGCCGCCGACGCGCCGACAGTCTTGTGCTACGGGCACTTCGACGTACAGCCGCCCGACCCGTTGGAGCTCTGGGACTCGCCGCCGTTCGAGCCCGAGGTGCGCGACGGCTACCTCTACGGCCGAGGCGCGGTCGACGACAAGGGCCAGCTGTACATGCTGCTCTCGGCTGCGCGCGAGCTTGCGCAGGCGGGCGAGTTGCCGATCAACGTGCGCTTCTGCTGCGACGGCGAAGAGGAGACGGGCGGCCATTCGATCGTCGAGTTCCTCGAAGCCGACGAGCGTGGGGCGGACGCGGCGATCATCTTCGACAGCGGGATGATCCGGCGCGACGTCCCCGCCTTCAACCTTGCCACGCGCGGGATGGCGTACTTCCACGTCACGCTCCGCACGGGCGACAAGGACCTCCATTCGGGGATCTACGGCGGCGCCGCGCTCAACGCCGCGCACGCGCTGATGCAGACGCTTGGCGCGGCCGTCTCGTCCGACGGGACGCTCGTGGAGCCGCTGCGGAAAGGGATCGTCGCGCCGACCGACGAGGAGCTCGCCGGCTGGAGCGAGCTGCCGGCCGGAGCCGACGAGCTCGGCGACCAGGGCGCGCGACCGAAGGACCCGGACGCGGCGCGCGACTTCTACCGCCGCACGTTCGCGGAGCCGGCGCTCGACGTGAACGGGATCCAGACCGGCTCGCCGATCCTGCAGAAGACGGTGCTCCCGGTGGAGGCGATCGCGAACGTGTCGATCCGCCTCGCGCCCGGGCAGAAGGTGGACGAGATCGCCCCCGAGGTCGAGCGCATCCTGCGCGAGGCGGCGCCGCCGGGCGCCGAGCTCCAGGTCGACTTGTGGTCGTCGTCACCGCCGGGCCTCGTTCGGCCCGACGCGAAGGCGGTCCAGCTCGGGCTCGACGCGTTCGAGAAGGCGCTCGGCCGGCGGCCGGCGCTGATCCGTTCCGGCGGAACGCTGCCGATCGTGCCGGCGCTCACGGACAAGGGGATCCCGACGGTGATCACCGGCTTCGGCCTGCCGGACTCGCAGGTGCACTCGCCGAACGAACGGCTCGTCGCCGACTACGTGACGCTCGGGACGGCGGCCGCGCGCGAGTTGTACCTCGCGTTCGCGGCGCTTTGATCGATCTCCACTCTCACGTCCTGCCGGGCCTCGACGACGGCGCCGCCGACCTGGACGAGTCGCTCTCGATCTGCGCCGCGGCGGCGGCCGACGGCATCGAAGTGCTGGCGGCGACTCCGCATGTGCGTCACGACTACCCGACCTCGCCCGATGCGATCGACGCGGCGTTCGAGACGCTCAAGTCGGCGAGCCCGCCCGTCGAGCTCGTCCGCGGCGCGGAGCTCGACCTGGCCGAGCTCGATCGGCCGAAGGAGGAGTTGCAACGCTATGCGCTCGGCGGTTCGAGTTACCTGCTCGTCGAGATGCCGTACATCGGCTGGCCGCTCGATCTCGCCGACCGGCTCTTCCGGCTCCGGATGCAGGGTTTCCGGGCCGTGCTCGCGCATCCGGAGCGAAACCCGGACGTCCAGGACCGGCCTGAACTTCTCGAGCCGATCGTCGCCGCAGGAACGCTCGTCCAACTCACGGCGGCGTCGGTCGATGGACGGCTCGGCCCGCGCACCCGAGCGTGCACGAAGACCCTCCTCGATCGCGAGCTCGCCCACATGATTGCGAGCGATGCGCATGCGCCGGAGATTCGTGCGATCGGCCTCGCCGCCGCGGTCGCAAGCATCCGCGACGATGCGCTCGCACGTTGGCTCACGCTCGACGTGCCCGGCGCAGTGCTCGCAGGCGTGGAACCGCCGCCGCGGCCGATCAGTCGGCCGCGGCGGCGGGGGTTGGTTGGGAGGTAGGTCCTACGCCTTGTCGGCCGCGTTCGCCGGCTCGTGCTCGCCGACGTGGCGTGCCGGGGTGTTCTCCACCGTCGAGAGCGACGAGTGGCGCGGTGCGCGAATCCGGACGGTGATGCGGTCGCCGGCCTTGAGGTCGGCAGCACCGATCACGGTCGGGACCTTGCCCTGCCAGAGCAGGAAGATCGTGTTGTCGTCGTAGCTGAACGTCTGCGTCGAGCTCGACTGGCCGATCAGGCTGCGCAGCGCGAGGCGGTTGCCGCCCTTGACGTCGACGTTGATCTTGCCGGCGGTGGGCGAACCGGCGTACGTGCCGCGGTAGAGGAACAGCGGCTTGCCTGCCTTACCGGGTGCGGCGCCGTGGTCGCCGACGATGCCGGCCGCGTTCGTCTCGACGTCGGCGAGCGACTTGGCGCCCTTCGCGCGGACGTTGACCTGCACCCAGTCGTTCGTCTTCAGATCGGTGTACGCGCCGACCTTCGGGATGCCGTGGCTCCACACGAG
>JAICUZ010000133.1 GCA_025935595.1 Burkholderiales bacterium | reverse complement strand
GCGCACGAGGGATCGTCAACACGTTCATGCGCGACCATCCGGATGCGCCGTCGGCCTACCCACAGATCCACTACGTGACCGCGCCGCTGCGGGCGGCAGCGCGCGCAGCCGGCGACGCAGAGCAGATAAACCTCTGGGCGGGAACGCGCGTCGACCTCGCGAGAGAACGAGCGGCGGCGGATGTCGTCGCGGAGCTACGCCCGTAGGACCGCGCGCCGCGGCCCCGCGAGGAAACCGGCCTCGACGAGCAGCGGCATCGCCTCGCTCTCGACCACGGGCTCGCCGTCGAACCGCTCGACCGCAAGCCGGGTCAGCCGCCCCGAGCGGACGTGACCCACGATCGCATCGACGGCCGGCCGAAGCCATGACGGGTCGGGATCGCGCAGCGGCGTCAGCGAGCGGCCGCCACGCTCGACGTAGAGCACGGCCTCGCCGCCGAGCTGCACGACGAACGCGCCGGCCATCCGCGCGGCACGCGCGCCCGCGCGCTTCGGCCACGGAAGCGCGGCGCCGTAGGGCTGTGCCGGGTCGGCGGCGGCCAGCACCAGCGCCTCGGGCTCCTCGGACCGCTCACGCAGGTCGCGGAGCCGCTCGACCGCACCGCCGAGCGCGAACTGCGCCCCGCCGAGACCTTCGACGAAGTAGCCGCGCCGGCACAGTCCGAGCGTCTCCAGCGCCCGGAGCTCCGCGTACACGGCGCCGTACCCTCCGGGTATGCCTTCGGCGCGGACGCCGTCGCGCGTCACGATCCCTTGCCGTTCGAGCAGGAGCTCTGCGAGCGCGCGGCGGTCGGGCGCACCGTTGAAGAGCCGGTCGGTGCGCGACCAGCGTCCTGAGGTCGCAGTCGGCCCCTGCACACGGCGGCGCGAGAAGCGACGGGGCCGGCGTTCCTGCTTCGGCACGCCGAAGCGACGGGACGCGCGCAGCGGCGTCCAGGCGTCGTTCGTCACCTCGCCCGACCACACGAGATCCCAGAGAGCGGGCAGTGCTTCGACTTCTTCGAGGCCGGTCTCGACGAGCAGCTCGTCCCAGAAGAGCGCACCGCGGAGCGCGCCGCGGAGCGCGTCGTGGACCGGCGAATCGGGTGCCGGTGCCGCCGGAACCTGTCCGAGCGCCGCTGCGTCTTCGCGGAAGTAGAGCGCGACGCGGTCCTGACCGGCGCCGACCCACACCACCTCCCCGGAAGCGGTCAGCGCGTCCAGGTGCTCCGGCCGGAACCCACGCACGCGCCGAGGAAGAACCTCCGACTCCCAGAGCCCGACCGGAAGAGGGAGTGCCTGCAGAGGAACGAGCGCTTCGCGCAGCGAAGCGCTCCGGCCGATGCCGTGCCACGACGGCAGGAACCGCGCGAGCGCCTCCTGCTCGACCGGCTCGACCTCCCGGCGAAGCGCCGCGAGTGACGCGCGCCGCAGGCGGCGGAGAACATCGGGATCGCACCATTCGCGTTCGGTGCCGCCTGGGCGGAGCTCGCCGCGAACGAGCAACTCGTCCCGCTCGACCTCGGCAAGGATGCCGGCGACGTCGCGGCCGAACCGCACGCACGCCTCGTCGGTCGTGAATGGGCCTCGTCCCTTCGCGTAACGGAGCACGAGCTGCCGCAGCGAATCGGGACCGCCGTCGAGGAACGCGTCCGGCAGGCCCGACGGCGGCATAGCGCCGAGCGCATCGCGGTAGCGACCTGCATCCTCCGCCGCGATCAGCCGCTCCTCGCCGGCGATGCGAACGAGCACCGCGCGCCGCTCTTTGAGAAGCGGAGCCGCGAGCTCGACGTCGTACTCGCCGACGCGCAGGTCACCGCGAATCCGAAGCTGGTCATGCAGCTGGTCGGAGCTCGTCGGCTGCCCGCGCAGCTGCCGCTCGACGTCTTCGACCGCGTCGCGATCGAGGAGGTCGCGCAGCTCTTCCTGGCCGAGCAGCTCGCGCAACAGGTCGCGATCGAGCGACAGCGCCTGCGCCCGCCGTTCGGCGGGCGGCGTGTCGTCCTCGTACATGTACGTCGCGATGTAGTCGAAGAGCAGCGACGCGGAGTACGGCGACGCGCTCTGGGTCTCGACCTCGACGAGGTCGAGCTCGCGCGTCTGCAGCCCTTGCAAGACAGCGCGCAACGCACTCAGGTCGAACACGTCCTGCAGGCACTCGCGATAGGTCTCGAGGATCACCGGGAAGCTCCCGTACTTGCGCGCGACGCCGAGCAGCGACTGCGCTTTCAGGCGTTGCTGCCAGAGCGGCGTGCGTGCTCCGGGACGGCGGCGCGGGATCAAGAGCGCGCGCGCGGCGTTCTCGCGGAAGCGTGCACCGAAGAGCGCGGTCTCCCCCAGTTCCCCGACGACGAGGTCCTCGACCTCGCCGGGGTCGATGACGAGCTCCTCGGTGGGCGGTGGAGCATCCGCCTCGGGAAAGTGCAGCGCGATGCCGTCGTCCGACCAGATCGACTGCGCGTCGATCCCGCGCGCCTCGCGCAGCCGCGCCGCGATCGCCATCGCCCACGGTGCGTGCACGCGACCGCCGAACGGCGTCAGGATGCAGACGCGCCAGTCGCCGATCTCGTCGCGGAAGCGCTCGACGACAACGGTCTTGTCAGACGGGATCGCGCCGGTTTCGCGCTCCTGCTCTCGCAGGAACGCCAGTAGGTTCTTCGCGGCCCGCTCGTCCAGATGGAAGTCGGAGCGAAGGCGCGACAGCGCCTTCGCGTCGTCTCCCGCAACGACCTCTCGCGCAGCAACTCCGATCTTCTGTCCGAGCTCGTACGGCCGGCCGACGCCCTCGCCCTTCCAGAACGGCACGGCGCCGGGCAGCCCGGGTGCGGGCGAGACGAGCACGCGATCGCGGGTGATCTCCTCGATGCGCCAGGTCGACGCGCCGAGCAGGAAGGTCTGGCCCGCGCGCGCCTCGTAGACCATCTCCTCGTCGAGCTCGCCGACGCGGCCGCCGCCGTCGACGAGGAACACGCCGAAGAGGCCGCGGTCGGGGATCGTGCCGGCGTTCGTGACAGCGAGCCGCCGCGCACCGTCGCGTGCCCGGATCGTGCCGTTCGTCCGGTCCCAGATGATCCGCGGTCGCAGCTCGGCGAACTCGTCGGACGGGTAGCGCCCGGCGAGCATGTCGAGCACGTTGTCGAACTGCGCCCGACTCAGGTCGCGGAACGGGTACGCCCGCGTCACGAGCTCGTAGACCTCCTGAGTGGCGATTTCGGCGTCGGCCGAAATCGCGACGACCTGCTGCGCCAGCACGTCGAGCGGATTGGTGGGGATGCGCGTTTCCTCGATCGCCCCCTCCCGCATCGCGCGGGCGACGACGGCGCTCTCGAGCAGGTCGGCACGGAACTTGGGGAAGATGCGGCCCTTCGAGACCGCGCCGAGTTCGTGGCCGGCGCGACCGATGCGCTGCAGGCCGCGCGCGACCGACTTGGGCGACTCGACCTGGATCACCAGGTCGACCGCGCCCATGTCGATCCCGAGCTCGAGGCTCGACGTGGCGACGAGACACGGGATCCGACCTGCCTTGAGCTCTTCCTCGACGAGGACGCGCTGCTCGCGCGCGAGCGAACCGTGGTGCGCGCGCGCGATCTCGCGGCGCGGGCCGTCGTTGCCGTCGTTCGCGAGCTCGTTGAGGCGCAAGGCCAACCGCTCTGCCAGCCGGCGGTTGTTGACGAACACGATCGTCGAGCGGTGCGCCTGCACGAGCCGCAAGAGCTCCGGATAGATCGACGGCCAGATCGACTGCGTCCCGAGCTCCGTGCCCGCGTCCATCTCCTGCCCGTCGGCCGGCACCGGGTACGACAGCGACGCGGTCGAGCCGAGCTCGCGCATGTCCTCGACGGGGACGACCACCTCGAGGTCGAGCTCCTTTCGTGTCCCGGCGTCGACAATCGTGATCGGCCGTCCACCGGAGACAAAGCGGCCGATCTCCTCGATCGGCCGCTGCGTTGCCGAGAGCCCGATGCGTTGCAGCGGCCCGTCGACGAGCGATTCCAGGCGCTCGACGGAGATCGCGAGGTGGGACCCACGCTTGACGCCTGCAATCGCGTGCACCTCGTCGAGGATCAGCGTCTCGACATTGCGCAGCGTGTCGCGCGCCTGCGAGGTCAGCATCAAGTAGAGCGACTCGGGCGTCGTGATGAGGATGTCCGGCGGCTCCTTGATCAGCTCGCGCCGCTCCTTCGCGGGCGTGTCGCCGGTGCGCACCGCGACCCGCACCTGCGACTGGAGCCCTGCGAGCGGGCCGCGCAGGTTGCGCTCGATGTCGTAGTTCAGCGCTTTCAACGGCGAGACGTAAAGGACGCGCAAGCCGTTGCCGGGCGACTCGCTCAGCCGGTCGAGCGCGTAGAGGAACGCCGTCAGCGTCTTGCCGCTGCCTGTGGGCGCCTGGATGAGGACGTGCGCGCCGGTCGCGATCGCGGGCCAGCCGAGCTCCTGCGGAGGGGTCGGCCCGGCGAAGGTGTGCTCGAACCAGGCCCGCGTCGCGGGCGAGAAGCAAGCCAGCGGGTCCATGTCCCCAGCGTAGATCAGGCGACGAAGTAGACGATCAGCGCCACAGCGAGGATCACGCAGACGAGCGCTGCCACGGCGATCGTCACACCGGTCAGTGCGAGCCAGGGCGTCCGCTCGCTCCGCCCGCGCTGCGCCTCGTCGACGAGGTCTTTCGGCGATTCGGTCATACCGGTCGCCTACCCGATCGCAACGTGTTTACTCGTGGGCATGACCTACTCGATCCTCGGCCGCGACCCGGAGACGGGCGAGCTCGGCGTCGCCGTCCAGTCACAGGCGTTCAACACCGGCGCGGCCGTGCCCTGGGCTACGCCGGGTGTGGGTGTGATTGCCACCCAGTCGTTCACCGACCGCCGGTACGGCTTCCGCGGGCTCGAGCTGCTCGCGGCCGGCAAGTCGCCGCAAGCAGCGCTCGACGAGCTGCGCGAGCCCGACGCACTGAGCGGCTTTCGCCAGGTGGCGTTCATGGACGCGAGCGGCGCGACCGCGCAGTGGACCGGCGGCGACTGCATCCCCCACGCCGGGAACGCCGCCGGCGAGAACTGGTGTGCGCAGGGGAACATGCTCGCCGCCGACGCCTGGATCACGATGGGAGAGGCGTTCACGTCGACCACCGGCTCGCTGGCGCAGCGGCTGATGGCGGCCCTCGATGCCGCCGAGGCTGCAGGCGGCGACTGGCGCGGCCGCGGCGGAGCCGGGATCGTCGTCGTCCCGGCAGAGGGAGAGCCGTGGGAGCGCGTCGTCGACCTGCGCGTGGAGGACGGCGACGACTCGCTCGCGCAGCTGCGGCGGCTGCTCGGCCTCGCCGAGGGCTACCGGCGCGCCAACCGGGCCCGGCCGGCCTCGCCCGGCGCGGAGCAGGATGGGCTGCCGGAGTCGTACGTCCGCTTTCTCGGCGTGCTCGATGCGGCCGGGAGCGGGAGTCAGGAGGAGGCGCGTAAACGACTCGACGCGCTCGCCGCGGAGCAGCCGATGTGGCGCGAGGCGTTCAAACGGTTCGCACGGCATCCCGAGATGCCGCCGCTCGAAGACATCGTCGACGCCCCGAACGCCCAGTAGCGCGGCCTTCGCGGCGGCGGTAAGGTTCGTCCCCCATTCGAGGGAGCATCGCATGCCGATCCGTCCCGAAGAAATCGATCCCGGCAAGCTGCAGGTTTCGCTCCGCGGCTATGACCGCGAAGCGACCGACGAGCTCCTGAAGCGCGTCGCCTGGGACTATCGCCGGGCGATCCGCGCACACGAGGACCGAATCAAGAACGAGGAACGGCTCAAACACGAGATCGAGAACCTCGAAGCACGAATCGCGCTCCAACAGGAGGAGTTCACCCGTGCCATCGCAGCGCGGGAGACGCGCGTCGACGTGGACGGAGTCCGGCGCGAGACAGCGCTCGCAGAAGAGGTCGCGCAGCTGCGGAGGAAGCTGCACGTGCACGAGTCGCGCGACGAGTTGACCCGTGCCCTTCTCCGTGCCGCGCAGCGCGCCGCTCGTGAGACCCGCGAGTCGGCGCGCCAGGATGCCCAGGCGCTGCTGAAGGCGGCGCGCCGCCGCGCAATCGGCATCGAGCGGGAAGCACGCAGCTCGGCGCGTCACTCGGCAGTCGAGGTCGATCGCCTGCGCAGGCTCGAGAACGACCTGCGTGACAGGCTGCGCGAGACGTTGGAAGCGGTGATCGGCCAGAACGGGACAGAGCCTGCGCCGGATGCGGAGGCGCCGCAGGCGGAGACGTCGACAGATTCGGTCGACTAGCCCTTGCCCGACGCGCTCTGGTTCACGGACGACCCGAAGGCATGCAAGCTCCTCGCCGAGGAGCCGTTCGCGCTGCTCGTCGGCTTCGCGATCGACCAGCAGGTGACGGTGCAGAAGGCGTTCGCCGGGCCGTACGTGCTCAAGGAACGCGCCGGCACGCTCGACCCGCGTGCGCTCGCGGCGATGGATCTCGCCGACGCGTTCGCGACCAAGCCTGCGATCCACCGCTTTCCCGGCGCGATGGCGCAGCGTGTGCGCGACCTCGCGAGCGTCGTCGCCGAGGAATACGACGGGGACGCCTCGCGGATCTGGCGAGATGCAACCGACTCGAATGACCTCCGCAAGCGCATCGCCGCGCTCCCAGGGTTCGGCGAGATGAAGATCAAGTCGCTCGGTGCCGTGCTCGCGAAGCAGTTCGACGTGAAGGCGGCCGAGGAGTTGGCGCCGGACCACCCCACGCTCGGCGATGTCACCTCGCCCGAGGAGCTCGACCGCTACCAGACCTGGAAGCGCGAGTACAAGAAGGCCGCGCGCGGTGCCTGAGACACCGGAGGAGTCCTGGTCGTGCGCCACGCCCTGGTGTCAGACACCAGTGGTGTCTGACACCGGTTCGGTGTGCGCGCGGACCAGACGTCAGAGGTGAAGCCATTTCGCCTTGTAGGATCGGCGTCCGATGGCAACCGCGAAGCCTGACGACCTCAAGCGCGTCCCACTCTTCTCGGATCTCGACAGCCGACAGCTGAAGAAGCTCGCGGCGCGCTTCCGCGAGCGAACGGTCGGCCCCGGCACGAAGGTGACGACCGAAGGCGAGATGAGCGGCGTCGGCTTCTTCGTCGTCGGAAGCGGTGAGGCGGCGGTGAATGTCGGCGGCAAGGACGTCACGACGCTCGGGCCTGGCGATCACTTCGGCGAGATCGCGCTCGTGAGCGAGGCGGTTCGCACCGCGACCGTGACCGCGACGACCGAGCTTCGGTTGCTCGAGATCCCGTTCTGG
>JAICUZ010000056.1 GCA_025935595.1 Burkholderiales bacterium | reverse complement strand
GATCGAGATCGACCAGCGGCCGATCGGCCGCACGCCGCGCTCGAACCCGGCGACGTACACCGACCTGTTCACGCACATCCGCGAGCTGTACTCGCTCACGCCGGATGCGAAGGTGCGCGGCTACAAGCCCGGCCGGTTCTCGTTCAACGTGAAGGGCGGCCGCTGCGAGACGTGCAAGGGCGACGGGCAGATCAAGATCGAGATGCACTTCCTGCCCGACGTCTACGTGCCGTGCGAGACGTGCAAGGGCAAGCGTTACAACCGCGAGACGCTCGAAGTCCGCTTCAAGGGGAAGACGATCGCCGACGTGCTCGAGATGTCGGTCGAGGAGGCCCTGCAGTTCTTCTCCAAGATCCCGAAGATCCGGCGCCGCCTGCAGACGCTGCACGATGTCGGGCTCGACTACATGACACTCGGGCAGCCCGCGACGACGCTGTCGGGCGGTGAGGCACAGCGCGTGAAGCTCGCCGCCGAGCTGTGCAAGGTCGCGACGGGGCGGACCCTCTACATCCTCGACGAGCCGACCACGGGACTCCACTTCGCCGACATCGAGAAGCTGCTCGAGGTGCTCCAGCGGCTGGTCGACGGCGGCAACACCGTGCTCGTGATCGAGCACAACCTCGACGTGATCAAGCAGGCCGACTATCTCGTCGACCTCGGCCCCGAGGGCGGCGAGGCAGGCGGCGAGATCATCGCGTCGGGCACGCCCGAGGAAGTGGCGGCCGCCGACGGGTCGTACACCGGGCAGTTCCTGCGGCCGCTGCTCGAGCGTGCCGCGGCAGTCGCCGCGTGAACTGGAAGAGCAAGCGGTCGGTCTTGATCGCGCTCGGGGCGGTGTGCCTCGTCGTGTTCGTCGGCGGGATGGTGGCGGCGTGGAACAACCGGCACCACACGATCTGCCCCGACCACAAGCCGCCCGTCGCGCAACGCGGCGGACTGCTCGGCCAGACCGAGTACCGCTGTCACGACGGCCGCGTCGTTACAACTGCGTCCTAGATGCGCGACTGGTGGCTTCGCACGCTGCTCGTGCTCCAGCGGCCGCGGCCGGTGTTCGTCGCACTGCGCGACGACGATCCCGACGCGGTCGCGGAGCGCGCCGAGCCCGTCCTGCTGATCGTTTGGCTCGCGGGGATCGCTGCGATCCTCGCGGACGCGACGACGTACCTGGACGACGCGACCCGCGACGGGGTCGACCTGGCGATCTGGGCGTTCGCCGCGGGCGGAATGACGGGCGGCTTCGCGTACTTCGTCGTCGGCTGGCTGCTCTATCGCGTGACGCGGGCGCTCGGCTCACAGGGCACGTACCGCCGTTCGCGCCACGTGCTCGCATTCGCGGCCACGCCGATCGCGCTCTCGCTCGTCCTCTGGCCGTTCAAGCTCGCGCTCTACGGCGACGACTGGTTCCGCTCCGCCGGTGGCGACGCAGGAGCCGGCGCTGCCGTGTTCGGCGTGCTCTCGGCCGCCTTCCTCGCCTGGGCGCTGGCCCTGCTCGTGACCGGCATCCGGTCCGTGCACGGCTGGGCGTGGGCGCGTGCGGCGGCTGCGGCCGCCCTCGCGTTGGCGACACCGGTCGCATTGACCGTGGCGCTCGCCGTTCGCTGACCACGCGTAGTTTCCCGACGCCGGGATCACGGACGGCGCCGATGACCGCTCAGGGCGTTCAGCGCAAACCTCGCCCTATGCCAGAGAGAACGACGCCCGAGACCTACAGCGGCGCGCACGTGGTCGTCGCCGGCGGCGGGGTCGCGGCGCTCGAGGCTGCGTTCGCGCTCCGCGCGCTCGCCGGCGACCTCGTCGACCTCGAGCTCCTCGCCCCGGAACCGAAGTTCTTCTACCGCCCGCAGGCCGTCTTCGAGCCGTTCGGCGGCGTTCGGGTGCAGGCGTTCGAGCTGGGCGAGCTGGCGGAGGGGCTCGGGGCCCAGCTCACGCTCGGTGAGCTCGCGTCCGTCGTCCCGGCCGCGCACGTCGTTCGAACCACACGCGGGATGACCCTGCCGTACGACGTGCTCGTCGTCGCGACGGGAGCCTCTCCGACCGCCGTTCTCCGCGATGCGCTCACCTTCCGAGGGCCCGCCGACGCCGACCGCGTCGCGGCCGTCGCCCAGGCGTCGGCGCACGGAGATGTGTCGCCGCTGACGCTGGCGATCCCGACTCGGCGCACCTGGCCGCTGCCGGTCTACGAGCTCGCCTTCGGGCTGCGGAGCATCACCGACCGGCCGCTCACCCTTGCGACGGTCGAGCCCGCCGCGGGCGAGGCGCTCGGCCGGACCGGCAGCGCGCACCTCACGGCCCTCCTCGCGAGCCGGAACATCAAGCTCGTGGTGGATGTGAGCTTCGAGCGCTTCGCCCGCGAGACGACGATCGCGGCGCCGGAGCTGCGTGGGGCGCGAATCTACGGGCTCCCGGCCGACGACGACGGCTTCGTCCCGACCGACCGGTTCGGGCTCGTGTTCGGGGTCGAAGACGTCTACGCGGCCGGCGATGTCACGTCGACCGTGGTGAAGCACGGCAGCCTCGCAGCGGGGCAGGCCGATACGGTCGCCGAGTCGATCGCCGCGGCCGCGGGTGCCGCGGTCGTCCCGACGCCGTTCAGGCCGGTGCTGCGCGCGCGGCTCGCCTGCGGCAGCGAGAGCATTTATGTCCGCCGTGATCTCGCAGACCCGGACGATCCCGGTCTGGTCTCAGGCGAGCCGCTCTGGTCTCCGCCCGCGAAGATCTTCGCGCGTCATCTCGCTCCGGCCCTCGCCGAGGTCGCCCGGCGGCACCAGCGCAGCCTGTTCTGGGTGACCTGACCCGCATCTAGCGCCGCGCATGCACCTCGGCGAGCGCGTCCTCGAAGAGGGCGAGCTCCTCGTCGGCCATCGCGTAGGTGTGCTTCGCCTCGGGGAACGCCCCGTCGCGCACCTCGGCCGCATACCGGGCAACCGCGTCGCGGATCGTCGGCGCGAGCTCTGCGTATTGCTTCACGAACCGCGGCGACTTGCCGTCGTACAGGCCGAGCATGTCGTGCCAGACGAGCACCTGGCCGTCACACCCTGCACCGGCGCCGATGCCGATCGTCGGGATCGAGAGCGCCTCGGTGATGCGCGCCGCGACGGGAGCCGGCACGGCTTCGAGCACGATCGAGAAGCACCCGGCGGCCTCGAGCGCAAGCGCGTCCTCGTAGAGCTGCACGGCCTTGGCTGCGTTGCGCCCCTGCGCCTTGAAGCCTCCGAGCATCGTCGCGGTCTGCGGCGTCAGGCCGATGTGGCCCATGACGGGGATGCCGGCCGACGTGAGGGCTCGGACGCGGGACAGCATCGGCCCGGCGCCTTCGAGCTTGACCGCGTCGGCGGCCGCCTCCTTGAGGAAGCGGATCGACGTCTCGAGTGCCTGCGCGTCGCTCACCTGGTACGAGCCGAACGGCAGGTCGGCGACCACGAGTGGCCGCCGCGCACCACGGTTGACCGCGCGCGTCAGGATGATCATCTCGTCGACCGTCGCGGGGACTGTCGAGTCGTGGCCGAGGACGACCATCGCGGCCGAGTCGCCGACGAGGATCAGGTCGACGCCCGCGTCGTCGGCGATCCGGCCGGACGGTGCGTCGTACGCAGTCACCATCACGATGCGGTCGCCGCGACGCTTCATTTCCGCCACCTCGGGCAGCGGCAGCTTGCCCGGAGCGGGTGTGCCGGGTGCGGGCTTGCGCGGACGGGTGGTCACGAGCGAGCTCCTTTCGGGAGGGGAACGTTGTCGATCAGCCTCGTCGAGCCGATGCGGGCCGCGACGAGCAGGGTGGGGCCGTCGAGGTCCGCGACCTCGACGTAGTCGGGCGCGAGGCCGGCCGCCTCGAGCACGGAACGTGCCGCGACGGGATCGCGTGTCTCCAGCGCGCGCGGGATCGCGCGCGCCAGCTCACGCTCGGCGGTGGTGAGCCGACCGTTTCGCGACGAGAAGGCGAGCCCGTCGTGGTCGCGGGCGGTCTCGACGACCTTGATCTCGACGGGGACGTTGAGGTCGCGCACGAGCTGCTTCACGACGGCGACCTGCTGCGCGTCCTTGCGGCCGAACCACGCGATCTGCGGGCGGACCAGGTTGAACAGCTTCAGGCAGACCGTCGCCACGCCTCGGAAGTGGCCTGGACGGTCGGCGCTCTCGAGGCCTTCCGCCGCGCCGCCCGGCTCGACCCACGTGGCGAACCCGTCCGGGTACATCTCGCCGGGAGGCGGTGCGAACACGACGTCGACGCCGTGCTCGGCAGCGAATGAGACATCGTGGTCGAGATCGCGTGGGTACGCCGAAAGATCCGTGAGCTCCGAGAACTGCGCGGGATTCACGAACACGCTCGCGACGAGCACGTCGCAGTCCGGTCGCGCGGCCTCGAACAGCGCCGTGTGACCCGCGTGGAGCGCACCCATCGTCGGGACCAGCCCGACGATGCCGTTCCGCGGCAGATCGAGCTCGCCGATCGAGCGCGCGACGATCACGGTCGGGTCGCCTCGGCGAGTGCGTCGTAGAGCTCTGCGTAGGCCGTGTCGTGCAGCACCTCGCGGTGCCGGTCGACGGTCGACCAATCGCCACGCGCGATCGGCCCGGTGAGCTGGAAGCCGTTCGCGATTGTGCGCTCCATCAGCGGCACGAGCGCCTCCGGCGGCGCACCCGCGCGCTCGACGAGGTCGGCTGCGACGCGGTAGAGCGTGACGAGGAAGTTCGAGGCGATCGAGGCGCCCGCGTGGTAGAGCGCGCGGCGATCGTCGGCAAGGATGAACGGGTGCAGGCCGAGGGTCTCCGCAAGCCAGAGACCGCGGCCGCGCGCCTCCTCCGACTCGGCGGTCACGCCGCCCCACGCGCCGTCGAGTTGCTGCGGCCCGCCGTCCTTCGCGAGGGTCTGGAGCGGGTGGACGGAGAAGCGCAGCGCGTGCGGCTCGAGGGCTGCGAGCGGCGTCGCGCCGGAGACGTGCGCGACCCATGGGCCGGGCTCGATCGACCGGGCGACCTCCGCGATCGCGCGGTCGGGGACGCAGAGGAGGCGCAGCTCTCCATGGTCGCCCAGCCGTAGGCCGCGCTCGCGCAGCCGCGCAGCGATTGTGGTGCCGGCGCGTCCCGCGCCGATGACCGTGATCTCGTCGAACATGGCGTGCTCCAGTCCCTTGCGGGTACCGGGCACCGGAAGCGTACCGTCCGCGCCGCTCGTCAGGATGCCCGAGCTAGGATCTGTCCGATGCCGATCTACGAGTACGTCTGCATGAGCTGCGAATGCCACTTCGAGGAGCTGGTGGGGATGTCCGATCCGGATCCCGCCTGTCCCGACTGCGGCAAAGCGAAGGTCGCGAAGCAATTCAGCACCTCGTTCGCAGCGCACGGCACCTCCGGACAGCCCAGCTTCGGCGGTGGGGGCTGTTGCGGAGGATCCTGTGGCTGCTGCTGAGCTGCTCGCCTACCGCGACGAGGTCGCGGACTGCACGAAGTGCGCGCTCTCACACGGGCGCACGCAGGTCGTGTTCGGCGCCGGCTCTCCGAACGCCGACCTGATGTTCGTCGGCGAGGCGCCCGGGTTCCACGAGGACAAGCAGGGCGTGCCGTTCGTCGGCGCCGCCGGCCAGCTGCTCACGCGGCTGCTCGGCGAGATCGGCATCGCGCGCGAGGACGTCTACATCAACAACGTCCTCATGTGCCGTCCGCCCGGCAATCGCGACCCGCGGCCGGACGAGATCCAGGCGTGTGAGCCGCATCTCTGGAAGAAGATCGAGCTGATCCAGCCGAAGCTGATCTGCACACTCGGCAACTTCGCCACGAAACTGCTGTCGGGCCGCCCGGCCGGGATCACGCAGGTGCACGGTCGCCCGCAGGACGTCGTGCTCGGTGGGAACGAGGTCACGCTCTACCCGATCTTCCATCCGGCCGCCGCGCTCTACACGCCGCGCATGCTCGCGGTGCTGCAGGAGGATTTCGCGCGGATCCCGGAGCTGCTCGGCCGTGCGGTCGCCCCACCGCTTCCGCCTGAGCCCGAGCCGGTCGCAGCGCAGCCGGAACAGCTCGGTCTCTTCTAGCCTGTTCATCCGTGGAGATCGTCACCGCGTCTCCGGACGAGACGGAGGCGCTCGCCGCTCGTCTCGCAGAACGCCTGAGCCCCGGCGACGTCGTCACGATCTCGGGTGAGCTCGGCGCCGGGAAGACCACGTTCGTCCGAGGCGCGGCGCGCGCCCTCGGCGTGACCGGGCCCGTCTCCAGCCCGACGTTCACGATCGGCCACCGCTACGAGGCTCCGACACCGGTCGCGCACCTCGACCTGTACCGGATCGTCGAGCTCGACCCCGAGGAGTGGGGCGACCTGGAGCCGTACTTCGACGGCACCGTCGCGTTCGTCGAATGGCCCGAGCACGGCGGTGACTGGCTGCCCGAAGCTCGCGCCGTCGTTACTCTCGAGCACGTCGACGAGTCGCACCGGAGCGTGAGGATCGACAGTGATCTTGGCCTTTGACACTGCCACATCGTTCGGCGCCGTCTGCGGCGTCTCCACCGGTGAGCGCGAGCGCGCCGAGCGCGCCGGGGACGTCCTCGCGGCCGTCGACCGGCTCGTCGGCGACCCCGCAGACATCGAAGGGATCGTCGTCGGCCGCGGGCCGGGCAGCTTCACGAGCATCCGCATCGGCCTCGCCGTCGCACGCGCGTTGTCGCTCGCACTCGACGTGAAGGTGGCAGGTGCGTCGACGCTCGACGCCTACCGCGACGGTCTGCCGGTGATCGATGCGCGACGCGGCGAGGTGTTCGCACCGGGCCCGACGGTCTGCCGTCCCGAGAAGCTCGACGTCGCGGGCAAGACGCTGGTCGGTGACGGCGCCGTCCGCTACCGCGACGTGTTCGAGTCGGCGGGCGCCGACGTTCCACCCGACGACGACCTGCGGCACCTGCCGGACCCGCTGCTGTTGCTCGAGCGGGCGGGCCCGTTCGGTGACGCTTCGCTCGTCGAGCCGCTCTACGTCCGCGAGCCGGACGCGAGGCCGCAGGCGTGACCGCAGTCGCGCTCTACATCCGCGCGCTCGAGCTCGGAGATCTCGGCGACATCGAGGAGATCGAGCAGCGCGCGTATCCGACGCCGTGGTCGCGCTCGATGTTCGCGTCCGAGCTCGCGAAGCCGACGTCGATCTGCCTGGGTGCGTTCGAAGGTGACGAGCTCGTCGGCTACGTCATCAACTCGCGGTACGTCGACGCGTGGCACATCATGAACGTGGCGGTCGTACCGGAGCGGCAGCGGCGCGGCATCGCGACCGCGCTGCTCGACCGGCTGTTCGAGCTGACGCGCCACGACGAGCGCCGCGGCTTCACGCTCGAGGTGCGCGTCTCCAACGACGCTGCCATCCGCCTCTACGAACAGCTCGGGTTCGAAGGACGCGGCATCCGGCGCGGGTATTACACGGACAACCGAGAAGACGCGCTCATCATGTGGCGTGACCCGCGCGCCACGTGATCCTGGGGATCGAAACGAGCTGCGACGAGACTGCCGCGGCGGTCGTGACCTGGGACGGCGAGATTGCGAGCAACGTGGTGGCCTCGCAGGCTGAGCTGCATCGGAGGTTCGGCGGCGTCGTACCGGAGGTCGCATCGCGTCGGCATCTCGAGCTGATCACACCGGTTGTAGAAGAGGCGATCGACGGTCATGAAATCGAGGCGGTCGCGGTCACCACGCGGCCCGGCCTGATCGGTGCGCTGCTCGTCGGGGTGTCCGCGGCGAAGGCGCTCGCGTGGGCGCGCCGGCTGCCGCTCGTCCCTGTGAACCACCTGCACGGCCACGTCGCGTCGCTCTACCTGAAGCCGCTCGACCTGCAACCCCCGTTCACGTGCCTCCTCGCAAGCGGGGGGCACACGATGCTGCTCGACGTGCGCGGGCGCGACGGCTACGACGTTCTCGGGACGACGCTCGACGACGCGGCGGGGGAGGCGTTCGACAAGGGCGCGCGCCTCCTCGGTCTCGGCTACCCCGGCGGGCGTGAGCTCGACCTGCTCGCGCGCGAGGGCGATCCGGAGGCGTACGCGTTCCCGGTCGCGCGGGTTCCCGGGCTCGACTTCTCGTTCTCCGGCCTCAAGACCGCTCTGCTCTACGCGGTGCGGAAGCTGAGCGAGCACGAGCTCGCCGCGCGGCGCGCCGACCTGGCCGCGAGCTACCAACGGGCGATCGTGCGCGCCCTCGTCGAACGGATCGAGGCGACCGGAGCCGACCGAGTCGCGGTGGTCGGCGGCGTCGCAGCGAACTCGGAGCTACGCGCGTCGCTGCCCGACGCCGCGCTCGCGCCTCTGCCGCTTTGCACCGACAACGCGGCGATGATCGCGTCGGCGGCGAGATACACCGACCCCGTCCCGTACCCCGAGTACCTTTCGCTCGATGCGCGTCCTACCGCGTAGCGTCGCCGTCCTTGCACTGGTCGGGATCGCGGTCGCGTTCGGCGTGATCGCGGCGTCGCCGGGCGGCGGCGGGACGGTCGCCGCGTCGTCGGCCGGCAGCTGGCGCGGCCTCGTCGGCGAGCCC
This sequence comes from Burkholderiales bacterium, assembly GCA_025935595.1. Taxonomy (GTDB): domain Bacteria; phylum Actinomycetota; class Thermoleophilia; order Gaiellales; family Gaiellaceae; genus PALSA-600. Next base: position 2,950 of record JAICUZ010000056.1, on the reverse strand, counting down.
CGCGCGGCGGTCCCGACCGGGGCCCGGATGATCGTCGTGCTCTCGACCCCGTCGGTCGCGCAGAAGCTCGCGAAGGTGCGCTACGCGACCGAGGCGCAGGAGCGCGCCTGGTGGGCGAGCGCGATCGCCGCGCAGAAGCAGGTGCTGCTGAAGCTCGCGGCGCTCGGCATCAACGTCACGCCCGATTACAGCTTCTACCGCGTTCTCGACGGCTTCTCCGCGGCGCTCGACCCGCGGGCCGTCTCGCTGCTCGAGCAGATGCCGGAGGTCTCGGGCATCTACCCCGTGCGGGCGACGTTTCCCGCGTCCGTCTCCGCGTCACAGCTCGAAGCGCATTCCTACGGCGTGACGAGCGGCCACCGGCCCGACGTCGGTGTGCCGGGCTTCGACGGTCACGGCGTGACGATCGCCCTCCTCGACACCGGCGTCGATGCCTCGCACCCGTACCTCCACGGCCGCGTGCTATCCGGCATCGACGTGCTCGACAGCGATGCCGACGCATCGGTGCGCGCCAACCCGGAGAACCGGTCGCAGCTCGAGCTGCACGGGACCGAGCTCGCGGGCATCCTCGTCGGCGCGAACGGCCCGGGCGGCCTGCGCGGCGTGGCGCCCGAAGCGACCGTCCTGCCGATCCGAGTCGCAGGTTGGCAGGCGGCTGCGGACGGCCGCGAGCTCGTGTACGGCCGCAGCGACCAGCTGATCGCGGGGCTCGACCGCGCCGTCGATCCGAACGGAGACGGCGACGAGCACGACGCCGTCCGGGTTGCGCTGGTGGGAGTCACTGAGCCGTACGCCGCGTTCACCGACGGTCCGGAGGCGCAGGCCGTGCAGGGCGCACTCGACCTGAACACGCTCGTCGTCACCCCGGCCGGGAACGACGGCGGTGCCGGCCCGGCCTTCGGCTCGGTGGCGGGGCCTGCAGGTGCGCCGGGAGCGCTCGCGGTCGCCGCCACGGACGGAAGGGCGGCGCAGTCGCAGGTGCGGATCGTCCTTCGTCGCGGGCTCGACGTCATCTTCGACGAGCGCGTCCCCCTGCTCGGCGCTGCCGGCCCTTCGCGCGCGGCGAACCTGCGCGTCGTCGCGCCCCGCGCGACCGCCGGCGTTCCGGGCGCGGCACCGATCGACTTCTTCACACCGAACGGGTTGAGCCTCGTCGCGGGCAAAGCGGTCGTGCTCCCGGCGGGCGACGACCCGGAAGCGACCGTGATCTCGGCTTCGCGTGCGGGAGCGGCCGCGGTCGTTCTCTACGGTGCGTCGCTGCCCGCCGGCTCTCTCCGGCTCTCCGAGGACGCGACCGCGCCGGCCGTCGTCATCCCGTCGTCCGACGCGGTCGAGCTGCTCGCGGCGCAGCGTGCCGGGCTCGACGTCGGCATCTCGGTCGGCGCCGTACATGCGGCGACGAACACCGGCCGCGGCATCGTCGCGAGCTTCTCGTCGCAGGGTCTCGCCTACGACGGCTCGCTGAAGCCGAACGTCGCGGCCCCCGGCGTCGCGATCGCGACCTCGGAGCCAGGTTCCGCCGCCGACCAATCGCCCCTGTACGGCACCGTCAACGGGACGAGCGCCGCCGCTGCGACCGTTGCCGGTGCCGCTGCGCTGCTCGCCCAGATGCGACCCGGCCTGGACGGTGAAGGCCTCGCGGGGTTGCTCGCCGGCTACGCCCAGCGTGGCCGTGCCGAGCCGACTGCGGTGGGCGGCGGGCTCCTTCGGCTCGGGGCGTCTGCGGTCGGCGAGCTCGCGTCGAGCCCGACGTCGATCGGGTTCGGGATCTGGGAGGGTGAGCACTGGCACGCGACGCGCTTCCTCACGATTCGCAATGTGTCGAGCCGCCGGCTCGAGGTGTCTGCGACGGCGACCGCAGGCGGCGACCCAGAGGCCCTGAAGTTCAAGATCGCGCCGAAGGACTTCGTCGTGCGCGCGGGACACGCACGGCGGGTCAAGGTGACGGTGCGCGCGCCCGCCGCGCCCGAGTCTCGGCTCGTGACCGGGACGATCGATCTGCGCGCCGCCGGTCACACGATGCACGTGCCGTGGGCGATGCTCTTCCGGGGAGACACGGCCAACCTCCTCGGCAGCGCGACGATCAGCGCGAAGGCGTTTGCTCCCTCCGACACCGACCCGGCGATCCTCAGCGTCCAGGCGGGGGCGCTCGTGCGCGACGACGGGCTGCAGATCGAGCCGGTCCGCCGTCTTGACATCCTGCTCTACAGCGGTTCGGGGCGGTTCCTCGGCGTGATGGCGCGCCTGCGCGACCTCCTTCCCGGGAGCTACAGCTTCGGGATCACGGGCCGCGGCCCGACGAGCACGCGGCTTGCTCCGGGCGCGTATCAGCTGAGGCTCGCAGCCTGGCCGACGCTGCCGCTCGACGCCAAGCCGCAGCGGCTGCAGGTCTCCTTCCAACTCGAATAAGATCCCCGGCGCCGATGGCGACTGCGGCACCTGAATCGCATCTCCGCGAGAACCCGTTCCGGATCGCTCAGCAGCAGCTCGAGAGCGTCGCGCGCACCTTCGGAATCGACGATCGTCTCGTCGAGGTCCTGTCGCAGTGCAAGAAGGCGGTCGAGGTGTCGATCCCGACGTCGCTCGACGACGGCTCGGTGCGAGCGTTCACCGGGTACCGCGTCACCCACAACATCGCGCGCGGCCCGTCGAAGGGGGGCATCCGGTACCACCCGGACGTCACGCTCGACGAGGTGAAGGCGCTCGCGATGTGGATGACGTGGAAGTGCTCGCTGATGGGGCTCCCGTTCGGCGGCGCGAAGGGCGGCGTCGTGTGCCACCCGAAGGTGCTGAGCGCCGGCGAGCTCGAGCGGCTCACGCGCCGCTACACGAGCGAGATCATCAACGACATCGGGCCGGAGCGGGACATCCCCGCCCCCGACGTCGGGACGGACGGACGGGTGATGGCCTGGATCTTCGACACGTACTCGATGAACAAGGGTCACTCCGT
>JAICUZ010000082.1 GCA_025935595.1 Burkholderiales bacterium | reverse complement strand
GTCGAGCGCTCTGAGCCTGAGCACGAGCTCACGCAGCTCGAACGGCTTCGTGAGGTAGTCGTCGGCCCCAGCTCGAATCCGGACGCCTTGTCGTCGAGACGATCGGCAGCGGTCAGCATCAGGATCGGCGTTCCGCTGCCGGACGCCACGATGCGTTCCGCGATCTCGTCGCCGGTCGGGCCGGGAATGTCACGGTCGAGGACGGCGATGTCGTAGGCGTTGATGCTCAGCAGCTCGAGTGCGGCGTCGCCGTCGGCCGCGATGTCTGCGGCGATCGCCTCCAGGCGCAGGCCGTCGCGGAGCGCCTCTGCCATGTAGGGCTCGTCCTCGACGACCAACACGCGCATGCCCCGATGCTAGAGCCGACGCGTATCGCGGGCATATCGAAAACCGGAAACGTGCCGGCAACACCGCGCCGCCTTGAATCAAGGCGTGACGTTCAGCAGGCCCGGACCCCGGCGGATTCGCATCCGCAAGCGGCGGGTCGCCGCGATCCTCGTCGTCGTCGCGGCGCTCGCCGGAGCCGTCGGGTACCGGTCGCTCGCGTCCTCGCCGTCGCCGGTCGAGGCCCTGCCCGGCACGGTGTGGCCGGTGCACGGCCAGGCTGCTCTTCGAATCGGAGACGCGCGGGTTCAGGCCGGCCCGAACCAGCATCCGGCCCCGATCGCCAGCGTCGCGAAGGTGATGACCGCGTACGTTGTGCTCCGCGACCACCCGCTCAGGCCGCGCGAGGAGGGCCCGACGATCACGCTCACCCAGAAGGATGTCGCCGACGCCGATCGCAGGCGGGGACGGGATGAGTCCGTCGTTTCCGTCGCCGCCGGAGAGCAAGTGACCGAGCTTCAGGCGCTGCAGGCGCTGCTGCTGCCGTCGGCGAACAACATCGCCGCAGTCTTGGCGCGCTGGGATGCGGGCTCGACACAGCGGTTCGTCGCCCGGATGAACGACACGGCGCGGTCGCTCGACATGACCCGCACGCGCTACACCGACCCGAGTGGCTACGACGATGCAACCGTGTCGACCGCGGCCGACCAACTGCGCATCGTCGAGCTGGCAATGCGTGTTCCGGTATTCGCACGCATCGTCGCCACGGCGAGCGCGACGCTGCCGGTTGCCGGCACCGTGCACAACACCAATGCGTTGCTCGGCCGCGACGGCTTCGTCGGCGTCAAGACCGGCTCGGACGACGCGGCCGGCGGCTGCTTCGCCTTCCGGGCCGTCCGCGCTGTCGACGGCACGCGCACGACGATCACGGGCGTGGTGCTGGGCCAGCCGGGCCGTGATCGGATCGCGGCGGGTCTCGCCGCCGCCGCTGCCCTGGTCGACCGCGTCGCGGCGGGCGACCCGACAACTCCTCTTAGGCGACGGTCCTGACGGCGTGGCCGAGCGGGAACCTGACGATGCCGCCTTCGACGCCCGGCTCAGGAGCAGGCTGCGCCCGTGGCACGCCCGCCGTGGTCGGGACGACGACGACCGGGCAGGTCGCGCGACGTGCGACGTCGGCGGAGATGCTTCCGAGCAGCGAGGAGCGGGGCCCGTGGTTCCCGAGGACGACGAACGAGGCCCGGCGCTCTCGTGCGAGTGTGACGAGCCGGTCGGCAGGATGGCCGTGCACGATCACCACCTCGGTGTGGTTCGGCGGAGTCGCTTCGCGAAGCTCCTCATCCGTTTCGGCGTCGTCCTCCCGGTCGAGCACGTGCACGTACATCAGCGGCAGTTCGTAGCGCTCGGCGAGATCCCGGGCCACCTCGACCGCACCGAGAGCGCTCGTGCCGTCGACGCCGCAGATCACTGGTCCCTTCACGTCTGCAACACCTCCTGATCGGCTTTTACCCAGCGTCGCCGTTCGAGGTGCTGTTCGGTATCGAGGCTGCACCCCATCAGGGCCTGGGACCGACCCCACGGAAGGCAGCGCTACGCCTGGATCAAGCCGCGGCGGATCGCGTAGCGGGTGAGCTCGACGCGGTCGTTCATGCCGAGCTTGTCGAGGATGTTCTGGCGGTGGCGCTCGACGGTCTTGATGCTGATCACGAGCTCCGCCGCGATCTCCTTCGACGTGAATGCCTCCGCGATCAGCTTGAGCACCTGCAACTCACGCGGCGTGAGGACGTCGAACTGCTCCTCATCCGGCCGACCGCGATCGACGAAGTCCTTGACGAGGGTGGAGACGGCGGACGGGTAGAGGAACGACTGACCGCGCATGGTCCGCCGCACCGCCTCGACGATGTCCTGGTCTGCGTCCGACTTGAGCACGTAGCCGGAAGCGCCGGCTTTGAGCGACTCGAACAGGAACTGCTCGCTGTCGTACATCGAGAGCATGAGGAGCCGGAGCTCGGGCTTGCGCTTGCGGAGCTCGGCGGCGGCCTGAATCCCCGTGGTCTTCGGCATCGAGACGTCGAGGATCGCCAGGTGGAGGTCCTCGGCCAGCGCCTTCTTGATCGCTTCTGCCCCGTCCTCCGCCTCGGCGACGACCTCGAGGTCGGGCTCGGCGTCGAGGACCTTCTTGAGGCCGGAGCGGACGATCGGGTGGTCGTCCGCGACGAGAATGCGCGTGACGAGCGGAATCGGCATCAAGCACCCCCTGCCGGTACCTCGAGTCGCACCTCGACGCCTCCCTCGCTGCTCCGTTTGACGGCGAGCGCGCCGCCGACGAGGAGCGCGCGCTCACGCATGCCCCGAAGGCCAGTATGGCCGTTCGAGCTCGCGAGCGCTTCCGGAAGTCCGCGTCCGTCGTCGGCGATGCGGAGGACGACGCTTTCCACGCCGGGTTCGAGTGCGATCTCGACACGCGACGCGTCGGCATGTCGCGCGACGTTGGTCAAGCTCTCCTGCGCAACCCGATAGACGGCAATCTCTGCCTCCCCGGAGAGCGGCGGCAGACCGTCCGCGAAACGACGCGAAACGAGAAGGCCGCTCTGCTCCGCGAACCTGCGTGAGAGCTCGGTGAGCGCGCTGACCAGCCCGAGGTGCTCGAGCATCTCCGGCCGGAGCTCGCGGGCGATTCGGCGCACCTCCTCCAGGGCCTGCCGTACCGATTGCTTCGTCTCTTCGATCTCGTTCGCGCGGGAGACGTCGTCCGCCCTGGCGAGAGAGTCGAGTTGCAGCAGCACACCGGTGAGCACCTGCCCGACCTCGTCGTGGAGGCCGCGCGCAACCCTGAGCCGTTCCGCTTCCTGTGCACGAAGCGCGCGCGCGGCGCTCTCCCGCCGCTCGGTCTCGAGCCGGTCGAGCATCTCGTTGAACGTCCGCGTCAGCTGCACGACCTCGATCCCACCGCTCTCGACGAACCGCTGTCCGGGCCGGAGGAGATCGACTGTTCGCATGCGTTCGACGAGGCGGTCGACCGGCCCGATCGTATGCCGTAGCAGCAGGAAGTTCGCGGTCAGCATGACGGCCAGCGCGACCACGAGGTCGATCGCCTCGACCAGGGCTATCGGGGCGTGAATGGTGACCGGAGTGAGCGCCAGCAGCAGGGTGGCGATCGCGAGCAGCGTCGCGTTGATCGCGAAGACCCGCCACACCAGCGGAAGCCGTGAAAGACGCATCAGCAGTCGAATCGCATGGTGTTCTAGCGTGTGTCCGAGTTGGCTGCCACGGCGAGGCGACGACTGCTCCGCCGCCGCGTCGCCGGCGGAGCGACGACCACCGGCACCGGCGTCGCCACCTCGAGCTCCCGTGCGAGGGTGCAGCGCAGCTTGCGGTTGCCGAGCCCGGCCGCGCGAGAGCCGATGACGATGAGGTCGGCGCCCTCTTCGGCTGCGATCTGGGCAAGTCCTTCGGCGCGGTCGCCGAGCACGACCCGCTTCTCGGTTCCGTTGCCGATCTCTCGGGCGATCGCAGTCAGGCTCTGTTCGGCGCCGCTCTGTCGTTGGCGGGCCGAGAGGCTCTCGTGCGCCCCCGGCGGCACCCCGTCGATGACGTGGACGAGAACGAGCCTCAGGCCGAGGCGTGCCTGAAGCGCCCGCGCGAGCTCTGCCGCCGCGCGGTCGTCTGGTGCTTCCGGCACGCCGCAGACGATTGTTCCGCCCAATGTCCGTTCCTCCTCCAGTTCACAACGTCCGTCGAGGCACAGCGTCGCCGAGCGGGCGTCGTCCCGCGATGGGGCGCGAACCCCATTTGTGCGGAGCGCAGCACGTGTGCGTGCCTGCGGGTGGGGCGTGCTGTCGCGAAAGTGGCGCGCTCGGTCCATTGCTCGGTCCGTGCCAGAGCGCGATCCTCCGTGGCAGTGGTGCCCGACTGGCGCGCCTTTTCCGCGATCCGAAGGAGGAATGATGGACGTCGTTCTGACCGCGAAGGGGTTCGAGAGGCTCAACGCAGAGCATGTTCGGCTACGGGACGAGCGCGAGGTCATGGTGGAGCGCCTTCGGTCGGCGCTTCGGTCGGGCGGCGCGTTTCCGGAAAACGGCGAGTACTTGGACGCGCAACGTGATCTCGAGCTGCTCGAACGGCGTCTCGTGCTGCTCGAGCAGCGGCTCGTCGGCGCGGAGATCGTCGACCCCAGCCCTGACGGCGAGGTGGATCTCGGCGAGCGCGTGACCGTGCTCGATCTCGAGAGCGGCGAGACGCGCGACTACCGCGTCGTCGGCGCGGGCGAGAGCGACCCGACGGCCGGCGAGATCTCGCGCGACGCACCCATCGGGGCGGCGCTGCTCGGGCGGCGGGTCGGCGACGTCGTCGAAGCAGTCGCGCCCGGCGGGCGGCGGCGGCTCGAGGTGGTCGAGCTCGACGGCTGAGCCGGCACGGAAATGGGGCCGTGAACCGATGGTCGCGGCGGCCGCCGCGCGGAACTATGTAGAGGCACGACATCGCCGACTACGGAGGAGGATTGGCATGCGGTTCAGGTTCAAGCGCAGACGGAGTCCTTTCGCGTCTCTCTTCGCGAGGTCGCGTCAAGAGGACTACCTGGCGCGCTACGTCGTGCGCGAGTACGCGCGCGGGCGGTCGTTGCAAGATGCGCTCGACGATCCGTATGTCCGCAACAGGTCGACGCCGGAGGAGCGGGCACGCCTGCTCGAGCGCCCGGAGGTGATCGCCTCGATCGGGCGGCAGACCGTGTCCGACCTGAAGCTCGTGCTCGCGGACGCGCGCGCGGGCCGTGCGGCCGCGTGATCGGGCCGCGGTAGGGACTCAGGCCGCAGGCTGTTCGACCTCGCCGCCCGGGCGCGCGTAGCGTTCGACGAGTGCTGGGTCGATCCGCTTCAGATCCGCCGGCGGCAGGTCGAGGAGGAGAGTCCACGCGAGGTCGAGCGTCTGCTCGATCGTCCGCCTCGCGCCGCCCTGGTTGACGAGCTTCTGCTCGAAGCTGTCCGCAAACGCGAGGTACCGCCGCTCGGTGTCGGAAAGCGCTGCCTCGCCGACGATCGAGACGAGCCTGCGAAGGTCGCGGCCGCGCGCGAGCGCCGCGTAGAGCTGGTCGGCGACCGCGCGGTGGTCCTCGCGCGTCTTGTCCGCGCCGATGCCGGCGTTCATGAGTCGGCTGAGCGAGGGCAGCACGTCGATCGGCGGCACGATTCCACGCCGGTCGAGCTCACGAGAGAGCACGATCTGCCCTTCCGTGATGTACCCGGTGAGGTCGGGAATCGGGTGGGTGATGTCGTCGTCGGGCATCGACAGGATCATCAGTTGCGTCACGGATCCTGAGCGACCGCGGATTCGGCCGGCCCGCTCGAAGAGCGATGCGAGATCCGTGTACATGTAGCCGGGATAGCCTCGGCGGCCGGGGATCTCCTCGCGCGCCGCGGATAGCTCGCGGAGGGCTTCGCAATAGCTCGTGATGTCCGTGAGCACGACGAGAACGTGTCGGTTGCGCTCGAATGCGAGGTGCTCGGCGACCGTGAGCGCAGCGCGCGGCGTCAGCAGCCGCTCTACGGCGGGGTCTTCCGCGGTGTTGAGGAACAGCACCGTTCGCTCGAGCGCCGCGCTGCCGGCGAATGTGCCGCGGAAGAACTCGGCTTCCCGTTGCGTGACGCCCATCGCCGCGAACACGACGACAAACTCGTCGCCGCCTGCCGCACTGGGGACGGCTGCGTCGCTCGCGATCTTGGCGGCCAACTCGGCGGCCGGGAGGCCGAAGCCCGAGAAGATCGGCAGCTTCTGGCCGCGCACGAGCGTGTTCAACCCGTCGATCGCCGAGATCCCGGTCTCGATGAACTCCGACGGGTGGTCGCGGGCGACCGGGTTGATCGGCAGCCCGTTGACGTCGCGGTAGCCCTCGGCGCGGAGAGGCGGTCCTCCGTCGATCGGCGCGCCGGAGCCGTCGAGGATGCGGCCGATCAGGTCGTCGCCCACTGCGACGCGTGCAACCTCGCCACGAGTTCTGACGCGCGTGCCCGGGAGGCTGAGTCCCGAGGTTCCGTCCAGTACCTGAACGACCGCGCGGTCGCCCTCGATCGCGAGAACGCGCCCTCGGCGGACGTGCTCGTCAGGTGAGACGACCTCGACGAGCTCGTCGTAGCCGACGCCGATCATCTGCTCGGCGATCAGCAGAGGACCGGCAATGTACGAGACGGTCTGATGCTCGACGGTGAGAAGCGTCGTCTTGCCGTTTGGAGTCGTCACAATTCCTCCAGCTCCCGACGGATGCGTTCGATCAGTTCTTCCGCGCCGGCGGCGACATCGGCGTCGGGCCAGAAGCGCATCCGCGCCACGTCACGCAGCGCTGTGGCTGCCGCCAGCGTCTCGACCGGTACGTCGCGGGCGACCGAGTCGACCATCGTCTGGTGCGTGGCCCGCAGCACGCGCAGCATTTGGTGCTGCTTCGGAAGCGCGCAGTAGGCATCGACATCGTCGAAGGCCGACTGCTGCAGGAAGTCCTCGCGCAGGAGCCGCCCCGACTCGAGCACGACGCGCTCGGCAGGCGCGAGCGAGTCGGTGCCGAGCAGCTGCACGATCTCGAGCAGCGAGCTCTCCTGCTGCAGCAGCTCGAGTGCCCATGCTCGCTGCTCGTGCCAGTCGGTCGCGACGTCGTCGTCGAACCACGCATCGAGTGCATAGAGCGTGTAGCTGCGATTCCAGTCGATCGCTGGGAAGTGCCGCCGGCGCGCGAGGTTCGTGTCGAGCCCCCAGAAGGTGCCGGCAAGCCGCAGGCTGTGCTGTGTGATCGGCTCGGAGAAGTCGCCCCCTGCCGGCGAGACGGCGCCCACGATCGAGACGGAGCCGGTCCGTTCCCCACGGCCGAGGCAGGCGACGGAGCCGGCGCGCTCGTAGAACTCTGCGAGGCGGGTGGAGAGATAGGCCGGGTAGCCCTCCTCCGCGGGCATCTCCTCGAGCCGGCTCGACACCTCGCGCAGCGCTTCCCCCCAGCGGCTGGTGCTGTCGGCGAGTACGGCGACGTCGTATCCCTGGTCGCGGAAGTACTCGGCGATCGTGATCCCGGTGTAGATGCTCGCCTCGCGCGCGGCGACGGGCATGTTGCTCGTGTTCGCGATGATGACCGTGCGCTCCAGGAGCGAGGAGCCGGTGCGCGGATCGGTGAGCTTCGGGAACTCTTCGAGCATCTCGGTGAGCTCGTTGCCCCGCTCGCCGCAGGCGACGTAGACGATCACGTCGGCGTGCGACCACTTCGCGAGCGATTGCTCGAGCACGGTCTTGCCGGTCCCGAAACCGCCGGGGATCGTTGCGGCGCCGCCACGGGCGATCGGAAAGAGCGTGTCGATCGCCCGTTGGCCGGTCACGAGCGGCTGGTCGAGAGCGAGTCGGCCCGCGAACGGTCGCGGGCGCCGCACCGGCCAGCGGGAGAGCAAGGTCACGGGCTCGCCGTCGATCGAGGCGACCGCCTCGTCGACGCGCAGCCGCCCGTGGCCGACGTGCGTGACGACACCGGAGATCCCCGGCGGGACGAGGGCACGGTGAACGAGCACGCCGGTCTCTTGCACGGTGCCGAGGACGTCACCGCCGGAGACCTCGTCGCCCTCTGCGACCGCGGGCTCGAACGACCAGTCACGGCTGCGGTCGAGCGGCGGCGCTGTCGCTCCCCGCTCGATCATCGGCGCGCCCATCGGATCATCGCCTCGGCGAGCGAGTTTCGTCAGCGGCCGCTGGGTGCCGTCGAAGATCGTGCCGAGCAGTCCGGGGCCGAGCTCGACCTGCAACGGCTCGCCGGTGTCCACGACCGGCTCGCCGGCGGCAAGCCCGGCCGTGTCTTCGTAGACCTGGACGACCGCGTCGCCGGCGTCGAGGCGGATGACCTCGCCGGGAAGGCGGCCGTGGCCGACGAGCACGACGTTGTAGAGCCGGGCGCCGGTGAGCCCGCGGGCAGTTACGACCGGGCCCGACACCGCGTGGATCGTGCCGAGGTCGGCCGCGACCGTCTGCTGCGTCTCGAGTGTGTCCGTCACTCTCCGTTCTCTCCTCTGGCGAACGTCATCTCGTAGCCGACTGCCTGCCAGAGCATGCGCAGCAGGCCTGCTCGGCGTTCTGCCTCGACGTCGGCGTCGCGTCCCGCGGGCATGGCGACGACGAGCGGCGAGGTGAGCGTCTCGATGCGGCGGCGGAGCGGACGATCGAAGTCGTGGAAGAAGGGCTCGTGGACGGCAATGACGTCGTCGGCGTCTGTGGCGAGCAGCTCCTGCAGCGCCTGCGCCGCCTCGGTGCTCGAGGCGACGACGCGGGTCGAGACTCCGGCCAGCCGATAGCCGAGTTCGAGGTCGGGCGTGGTCAGCACGATCAGGCGGCCCATCGTTCACCGCTGTCGGAGAGCACGAGCCGCGCGCGGACAGCCTGCGCGGAAGCGTCGCCGGCTGCGCTGTCGGCGACGAGGCGAAGGTTACGGGCCTCGTTCTCGTTCGCGACCGTGTAGGCGATCGGCACGCCCACGCCGAGAGGATCGCCGGAGAGAAAGAGACGAAGCGCCCACCGCACCCGCGCGACTTCGAGCTCGCGTTGAAGCAGCGGCAGGTCTCCGGTGCTCGGGTACCTCTCGAGCGGTGGTCGCCAGTCGGGGCGGTGCGCCGCCTCGGCGAGGGCCGCAACCGTGTCGGGCGGAGCGGGCATGTGCAGCGCCGCCTCGAGTGTTTCCTCCCCGATGCGTCCACCCGGGACGAAACGTTGAGGGTCGGGGGTGGAAGGGAGCTCGGACAGCTCCTCGAGACGCAGTGCGGCGCGCAGGCGCAGAATGGTCAGCACGTTCGTCGCGTCGCGTTCGCGCGCGATCAACTCTCGCAGGGGCTCCGGTGCACGCACGAGCTGGTGCTCGACGACGCGTGCGTGGGCGATCACGAGCTCGTGCTCGAGTTGCGCGAGATCCTGCGTCCGCTCGAATCGCGGCCAGGCGTTGGCAAGTGTGGCCGCCGTGGAGCGATCGGGTAGCCGCCAGCTGATCAGTAGGTCGACCGCCGACGCGACTTCGTCGCGGCGTGCGATCTCCTCGGCGGCAGCTCCGCCGAGCGGGCCGAGCGGGACGATCGCTGCGAGAACGAGATCCGCCGGCTGCTCACGCACCTGCCCTCGCAGGAGCGTGAGCATGTTGTGGAGGTCGAACCGTGCGAGGAGGACGTCGATGCACTCTCGCGCTCGGCCACGATAGAAGGAGCGCATCTCGCCGAGGACGCGTGCCAGGTGATGACGCACCGCGTCCTGGAGTGCCAATTTGCCTGCGGCCCGCGCAAGCGCGGCCTCCAGGTCGTGACGGTAGGCAGTCCGGGCAAGCGCTTCCTGGACGCCGGCGATGTCTCGGTCGAGCAGTGCGTCGTAGGTCGCCTCTGCCAGGAGCTGGGCTTTCCGCGCGCGAAGCCTCGTGTTCCCGTAGACGAAGTCCGGCGGAATGGCGAGGACGCTCACGCCACGGCCTCGAGAAGCTCGCC